>JANYHQ010000209.1 GCA_025358985.1 Acidimicrobiales bacterium | reverse complement strand
CCCGACCACAGCAATTCGATGCCCACCGTGAGGCTGGGTTCGTCGGCGTCTTGCACCAAGAGGTCCACCCGCCACATGTCATGGTCTTCGGGTTCGGTGATACGCAACGCCAACCGGGCTCGGCCCAATGCCACGGCGCCGGATTGCACCCATGTTCGTACGGCGGTGACAAACGACTCCACGCGGACGGGGTCGAGGGAGGTGGGTAGCCACGGGTCGAGGGTGGCCAATGATCGCAGCCACGCTTCGCTCACCTGCGGGCGACCGGAGCGACGCAGCCCGAGTTGGATGTCGTCGCGGGTCAGTCGCCGGCGCACCTCGTTGTCGACCGCTTGGGCCAGCGCATTGGCCACATGGGTATGGCCGTCCGCCGTATCGGGTACGTCGGTGCGCTGGAGCAGTTGGGTGATGAGGGGCCGGTCGGCGGCTGATGGCAGCGGCCACCACCACGAGCGGGCGCGCTGGGCCTCGGTGTGGAACTCGATACCTGGCACCACCCGTCCCGCATCCACGAAGTGCGTGGCCACGATGGCGACGGCATTCTCCTGATCGGAGTCTTGATCGACGTCTTGGGCGGTGGCCATCACCCGGTCATCGTGCCAGGTTCTCCAGCGTTTGGGCCACGCGGTTGCGGGTACCTACAGGAGATGGCACGTAAGAAGTCCCAGATGTTCACCGACGTAGGGGCCGGTGGCGAAACCCACCAGAGCATCACAACGGGCGCATTGCTCACCACAAATCACGGCATGGTGATTTCCGACGATCAGAATTCGTTGCGGGCGGGCGAGCGAGGACCCACGCTGCTGGAAGACTTTGTGCTGCGCGAAAAAATCTTCCATTTTGATCACGAGCGGATCCCGGAGCGCATTGTGCATGCCCGTGGATCGGGCGCACACGGATACTTTGAGTGCACCACGGCCATCCCCGAGTTGACGTGTGCTTCATTGTTCCAAACGGCAGGGAAGCGGACACCGGTGTTTGCCCGGTTCTCCACCGTGGCTGGCGGCGCAGGGTCCGCCGACACACCCCGTGACGTTCGGGGTTTCGCAGTGAAGTTCTATACCGATCGCGGCAATTGGGATCTGGTGGGCAACAACATCCCGGTGTTCTTCATTCAGGATGCCATCAAGTTCCCCGATCTCGTCCATGCCGTGAAAATGGAAGCCGACCGCGGCTACCCACAGGCGGCCAGTGCCCATGACACGTTCTGGGACTTCGCCAGCCTCATGCCGGAAACCACTCACATGCTGATGTGGGCAATGTCAGATCGTACGTTGCCGCGCTCACTGCGGATGATGGATGGCTTTGGTGTGCATACGTTTCGGTTGGTGGATGCCGACGGCGGGTGGCGATTTGTGAAGTTCCATTGGCGGGCGGTGAACGGCGCCCAGTCCACGAGTTGGGACGAGGCGGTCAAGATCGCCGGTGCTGATTCGGACTACACCCGCCGTGACCTGTTCGAAGCTATCGACTCCGGCAACCCACCCGCATGGGACCTGGCGGTGCAGGTATTTGACCAGGCGTTTGCCGATGCTCAGCCCTACGACGTGCTTGACGCCACCAAACTCATCCCGGAAGAGGATCTACCGCTGCGGGTTATCGGTCGTATAATTCTCGATCGCAACCCGGCCAACTTCTTTGCCGAAACCGAACAGGTGGCATTTCTGCCTACCAATATCGTGCCGGGCATCGATTTCTCCGATGATCCACTACTCCAGGGCCGTTTGTTCAGCTACCTGGACACGCAACATTCTCGACTTGGCACCACCAATTTCCATCAGATACCCATCAATCAACCCAAGTGTCCGTATGGCAATTTCCAGCGAGATGGGCATATGCAAACCGAGGTACCGGTGGGCCGAGCCAACTACGAGCCCAACAGTCTGAGTGACGCCGGCGAGGATGCTGGGCCCCGGGAGGATCCTCGTAGCGGATTCACCACCGTTGCCCGCCTCTTGGAGGATGCGGCACCGGTCAGGGTGCGGTCCGAGTTGTTTGCCGACCATTACAGCCAGGCCCGTCAGTTCTGGATTTCGCAGACGCCCAGCGAGCAAGGCCATATCGTGAAGGCGTTCGTGTTCGAATTGTCGAAGGTTGTGATGGAGACAGTGCGAGTGCGGATGCTGGCCAATCTGGTGAATGTGGACGCCACATTGGCCGCTCGGGTGGCCGACGGTTTGGGTATGGATGTGCCCGCTGCGTCTGTCCCGGCCCGACCCATGTTCAGCGTGAATGCGTCACCGGCGCTGTCGATTCAGCGTTCCAATGGGCCATCATTGGTCGGTCGCAAGGTGGCGGTGCTGGTGGCCACTGGGTCACTGCTCACCGACGTGGAGGCGCTGCGTTCGGATTTCACTGCGCAGGGCGCGTCGGTGGTGGTCATCGGTCCCAAGGTCAACGTGATGCTCAAGGGCGGATCACTGGCCCTTGACGGGCAGTTGGCCGGTTCACCGTCGGTGCTGTTCGATGCCGTGGCCGTGGTTCTGTCGGAGACAGGGGAGCGCGAGTTGCACGCTGACCCGGCGGCATTGCAGTTCATTCGAGATGCGTTCGTCCATCTCAAGGCCATCGGGTACAGCGCTGGTGCGGTGGCCCTGTTGACTGCTGCCGGTGTGGATATTGCATCGGACGGCGTGAGCAAGATCGGTCGCCAGTTCGTGAAGAACGCGGCCACCCGATTTGTATCGCGCGAATAGTCAGTTGGCGTTGACGTTCAGTCGTACCAAGAGGGCTCGGGTACGGGCCTTCTCCTCGGGCGAGGGGGTGAACTCTGATGCGGCGAAGTCGGTGACACCGGCATCGGACAACACCTCCAGTGCGTTCTCTACCTCAGCCTCACTGCCCACCAGTCCCAAGTCACCCGGATGCTCGGCCCCTTCGCGGGCAAACATGGCTTGATACGATGGTAACTGCGCATACATTCCTGATGTTCGGGTGATGCGGTCGCGGATGGCAGCGGGGTCGTTGGTGACACAGATGGGGAGGGTGGCCACCACCCGGGGTTGGGGGCGTCGCGCTGCCTCGGCCGCCTCGGCCATGGTGGGAACGATATGTGTACGTACGGTAGTGGGACCAACCCAGGCCAGAGACGTGCCATCGGCCAGCGCCCCGGCCACTTTCAATGCCTGCGGACCGAGGGCCGCTACCAATACCTGTGGAGGAGTGGTGGCCGGCTTGAACACCTCGGCCGTGCACGAAATGGTGGGCCCCACGTAGTTCACCTTGCCCTCATGTAGCAACGGCATGAGGACTGACAGGTAATCGCGCAGATGACGAATGGGCTTGTCATCGGCCAGGCCCAATTGCTCCATCATCACCTGATGCGACATGCCGATACCGAGTGTGAGTGGACCGCGAATGGTGCCCTGCACGGTGAGGGTTTGTGCAGCCAACACCATGGGATGGCGGGGGTAGGTGGGGATCACCGCCGTTCCCAGTTCCATTCGGGTCACCTGCTGCCCCACGATGGCCAACACGGTGAGGGCGTCGAGGCCGCCGGTTGGGTGTTCGGCCACCCAGTAACTGGAGAAGCCGTCGGCCTCGGCGGCCAGGGCGTGTTCCACGAAGGCGGGTATGGATGCTCGCCCCACCAGTCCCGTGGCGTTGATTCCAATGCGCATGGCGGCTGACCGTAACCGCATCGCTTGCTGCCGGGCGATTCGGGATCCCCGTTACGGTGACAAGGCTTCAGTGAGCGGGGGTGACGACCGATGGGATGGGTATGGCGGTGAATGGGGGTTTCAGCGACGGGGCGGAGGATGGGCGGCGGCCCCGCATTTTTCCAACATCAGCGCGGGAAACCTCCGGGGCCGGGGGCGTCCCTCCCACAACACCCGCGACAAGAAGGGGTCACAGAGGCACTCTTGTTTGGGAAAAGTGGCTACTTTCCCATCAACCCCTACAAGTATGGACTTCTGACCCGTTCTTGTCGTGGAAGGAAGGGCCCGGCCCTAGCCCTGGCGGCACGTTTCGTTCCCCGCCGACCGGTACGGTCCTCTCGTGAGCGACACACCACCACTGCCCGAGCCGTTGCTGGGTCGGGTACTGGGTACCGAGGACGCTACCCCGCTGTCGTTCTTGGTGGCCGTGTCGCAGGGGCAGGCTATCCAACTCGACGATGTGCTGGTGGTGGACCGGCTGCACCCCAACGGCCAGAACATCCGCATGGCCGGCATCGTGAACCAGGTGAGGGCCCGCCACGAAGGGGTGCGCTTTGACTCCGACGTGTTTCTGGTGGCCGACGCTCTACTGCCCGCCGAAGTACAGGAGGCGGCCGAGGTGCTGGTGACCAAGGTGGAGCCCGAGATTTTCGTGCCGCCACTCCCAGGCGCCACCGTCACCCGGGCCACGGGCGCCGAGCGCGACACCGCCCTCGGCTTCGACACCATGGAGCATCGTCTGCCCGCTGGGCTCACTCGGGACGGCGAGCCGCTGTTTGTGAACTTGGACTTCATCGACGGTACCCGTGGTGCCCATATCAACATCAGTGGCATCTCCGGCGTGGCCACCAAAACCACGTATGCCACGTTTTTGCTCTACGGCCTGTTCCACTCGGGGGCGCTGGGGGCGGAGTCGGTGAACACCAAGGCGCTCATCTTCAACGTCAAGGGTGAAGACCTCCTGTTCCTCGACCGTCCCAATTCAAAACTCCCGGAGCAACAGCGTCAACGCTATGCGCAGTTAGGACTTCCGGCCGGGCCGTTTGACTCCGTGGCCATCTTTGCTCCGCCCCGCAAGGGGGACCCCAACGCCGGGCCCGACGTGTCGAGCCGCACCGATGGTGTGTTCGCATATTTTTGGACATTGGCCGAATTCTGTCAGGAGGAGTTGCTGCCGTTCGTATTCGCCGACATCGAAGACGAGCGTCAGCAATACACGATGGTGGTCCACAACGTCACCGCCAAACTGCATCGTGACGGGCATGCCGTGGGTGATGACGGGCAGTGGTCGGTGGACGGGCAACTGCTACGGACCTATAGCGATTTGTTGGATCTGCTCAACGATCGGCTCAACAACGACGCCACCGCACAAGACTGGACAGGCCCGGCGGTGGGACAGGGCACCATCAATGCGTTCATCCGACGGCTGGTGTCGTCGCGCCGCCATCTGGAGTCGTTGATCCGCGCCGACGTACCGGTGCGTCACAACCATCGCATCTCCACCTCCGATGCCAAGGTCACGGTGGTGGACCTGCACAACCTGCACGACCGGGCCAAGCGCTTTGTTGTGGGCACCACCATCCGCAAGGTGTTCGACGACAAGGAACAGTCCGGGGCGGCCAAGCCACTGCTGTTCCTCCTGCTGGACGAACTCAACAAGTACGCACCCCGTGAAGGTAGCTCGCCCATCAAGGAGATCCTGGTGGACGTGGCCGAGCGGGGCCGGTCGCTGGGGGTGATCTTGGTGGGTGCGCAACAGACGGCCAGTGAAGTGGAGCGCCGCATCATCGCCAACTCGTCCATCAGGGTGGTGGGACGTCTGGATCCGGCCGAGGCCGGTCGGCCGGAGTACGGGTTTCTCAGTACCGCCATGCGGCAGCGGGCCACCATTGCCAAGCCGGGCACCATGTTCCTCAACCAACCGGAGCTGCCCATTCCGTTGGTGTTGGAGTTCCCGTTTCCGGCCTGGGCCACGCGCCCCAGTGAGGCGGGTGCGTCGGTGACACCGTTGGAAGGTCCGGCCGCCGCCCGTGCCGCAGCAGAGCCCGACGATCCGTTCGAGAACCTGTAGTTGGACTGGGCGAGCCACCACGATGAAATTTCTGCATACGTCCGATTGGCATGTTGGCAAAGTTCTGAAGGGTCACGACCGTATGGAGGAGCACCGCCACGTACTGGCCGAGATTCTGCACATCGCCACCGACCACGAGGTTGACGCAGTGCTGGTGGTGGGTGACCTGTTCGAGTCGGCGCTCCCCACACCGGAGGCTCAGAAGTTGGTGTGGGAAACGCTGATTGCGTTACGTCACACCGGCGCCGAGGTGATTGTGGTGGCCGGTAATCACGACAATTCAGGTCTGTTCGAAGCAATGGCCAACGTGTTCGCGGCGTTGGGCATCACCATGGTGGGGAGGCCGCGTCGCCCTGATGCGGGCGGGGTACTGCGCTTCCACGCGCGCTCCACGGGGGAGCCGGTGGAGGTGGCGCTGCTGCCGTTCGTCAGCCAACGCGCCATCGTTACCAGTTTGCATCTGATGGGTGAGGACATGGCGGCGGCGCAATTGTCGCAAACATACTCAGCGCGCGTACACAAGCTGCTCGGCGCGCTAACCAACACACTGTCTGATGATGCGGTGCGAGTGATCATGGGACACGCCCATGTACAAGGGGGCAAGCTGGGCGGTGGTGAGCGTCAGGCGCAGACCATCTTCGAATACGGCATCAGCGCGATGGCGTTTCCGTCGACCACACATTATGTGGCGTTGGGGCATTTGCATCGTCAGCAACGGATCCCCGGGCCGTGTCCCATTCACTATTGCGGGTCGCCGGTGCAGGTGGACTTCGGGGAGGAGGCCGACAGCAAACAGGTGCTGCTGGTGGAGGCATCACCGTTGACCCCGGCCAAGGTGACGCCCATTGAGTTGAGCA
>JANYHQ010000181.1 GCA_025358985.1 Acidimicrobiales bacterium | reverse complement strand
CGAGTAGCAGCAGCAGGCCCAATCCAGTTGGAGGATTTGGATCATCCGTTGATCACCACATGGGGCGCTGACGTGGCAGCGGCCTATCGCAGTGGGGTGGCGGAGTTGGATCCGCGTACCTCTACCGGTGAGCAGCGAGCGCAATTGAAGGTGGTGTACACCGCCATGCACGGGGTAGGGGCCCACACGTTCTTGGCAACCATGGGTACAGCTGGTTTCACCGATGTGCATGCCGTACCCGAGCAGCGAGATCCAGACCCCGACTTCCCCACGGTGGCATTCCCCAACCCCGAAGAACCGGGTGCGCTGGATTTGTCACTGAACCTGGCCCGAACCCTGGACGCTCAGTTGGTGTTGGCCAACGATCCCGACGCCGATCGCATGGCTGCTGCCATCCCCGACCCATCGGTACCGGGCGGGTGGCGGGCATTGAGGGGCGACGAAATTGGGTGGCTGTTGGCTGACCACCTGTTGAACGCCACCGCCGCCATGGGATCGCAACGGATGGTGGCTACCACCGTGGTGTCATCGTCACTGCTGCGCAGCATTGCCGAGCATCACGGTGTCCATTATGAGGAGACGCTGACGGGCTTCAAGTGGTTGGCTCGGGCGGCGCTGAGTCATCCCGAACTGCACTCGGTGCTCGGTTACGAAGAAGCACTTGGCTACAGCGTGGGCGCGTTGGTACGTGACAAGGACGGCATCAGCGCAGGCTTGGTGATGGCCGACCTAGCGGCCTCCATCATGGCCTCCGGGTCAACCATGGCGGAGCGGCTCAGGGAACTGGCAGCCACCTATGGAACGTCACTCACCAACCAATGGTCCATCCGCTTCGAGGGTGCTGACGCGCAGGCCGACATGGCCACACTGATGACCCGGTTGCGGGCCGCCCCTCCAACGATGCTTGACGGTGTGGATGTCACGTCGGTGGTGGACCTGGCCGAGGCATCGCCGCCGGCTGACGTATTGGTGTACCGGATAGGCCCCACCGCTCGCGTGGTGGTCCGCCCCAGCGGCACCGAACCAAAATGCAAGGTGTACTTCGAGGTACTTGGCAGCGGTGACGGCCCGCCCAGCCTGGCCGGTCTGCGCGCATCCATGGAGGAACTGCTCAGCTAGCCGCCATCTCCGCCCGTAACGCCGCGTAACCGGGCTTGATGATGGTGTCGATGATGCGCAAACGATCGTCGAACGGCCAGAACGCGCTCTTCATGCCATTGGTGGTGAACCACTGGAGATCATCGAGGGTGTAGTCGAACGCGTCGCACAGCGCCTGCATCTCGGACGTCATCGAGCAGCCGCTCATGAGCCGGTTGTCGGTGTTGACGGTGACTCGGAAACGCAGTTTCTTGAGTAGCGCAATGGGGTGCTCGGCCACCGATGGGGCGGCGCCGGTGTGCACGTTGGAGGTGGGGCACATCTCCAGGGGTACACGGGTGTCGCGTACGAACGAGGCCAGTCGGCCCAACTCACACGTACCGTCGGCGTGGACTTTGATGTCGTCCACGATGCGCACTCCGTGACCGAGACGCTCTGCTCCGCAGAACTGCAACGCCTCGTGGATCGACGGCAAACCAAAAGCTTCCCCGGCATGGATGGTGGTGTGGAAATTGGCGTCGTGTACGCGGTTGAACGCCTCGAGATGACGCGAGGGGGGGAACCCAATTTCTGGACCGGCGATGTCGAAGCCCATGACCCCGTTGTCTCGATGGCGGATGGCCAACGACGCTATGTCGCTCGATTGGGCGGCTTGGCGCATAGCCGACAGCAACGTGGCGATGACAATGGGTTGGCCGTTTGCGGCGGCTGTCGCCTGACCGAGGGCGAACCCCTCCTGCACGCACTCCACCACTTCGTCCAAACTGAGGCCAGCCTCCAGATGTTGCTCGGGGGCGAAGCGGATCTCGGCGTACACCACCCCGTCGGCGGCCAGGTCCTGGACACACTCGGCGGCCACCCGGGCCAGTGCGTCACGATGCTGCATCACGCCGGTGGTGTAAGCGAACGT
>JANYHQ010000167.1 GCA_025358985.1 Acidimicrobiales bacterium | reverse complement strand
CTGCGCGACGACATCCAGGCGCTCGCCACCGAGACGCGCCAGTCGGTCAGCGATTTCCGCCGCAACGTCCAGACGGTGCAGAAGGGCGAGCGCGAGAGCGGCGTAGCAAAAAAGGAAATGATCGAAGCGAATCTGCGCCTCGTCATTTCGATCGCCAAGAAATACACCAATCGCGGCCTGCAATTCCTCGATCTCATCCAGGAAGGCAATATCGGCCTGATGAAAGCGGTCGATAAATTCGAATACCGCCGCGGCTATAAATTCTCCACCTACGCCACCTGGTGGATCCGCCAAGCCATCACCCGCGGCATCGCCAACACGGGTCGCACCATTCGGCTGCCGGTTCATGCGGGCGACACGCTGGCTCGTTTGCAGAAGGCACGCGCCCGCCTGGAATTGAAGTTGGGCAGACCAGCCACATTGTCGGAGTTGTCGGCCGAGGTGGAGATGCCCGAGGACAAGGTCACCGAGGCGTTGCGCTTCGCCGCCGAGCCGTTGTCACTGTCGGAGCCACTGCGCGAGGACGGCGACGCCGAATTGGGCGACGTGGTGGAAGATCGTTCCGCTGAGTCACCGTTCGAGGTGGCCGCCACGGCGTTGCTCCCTGAGGAAATCGCCAAGCTGCTCGGTCCGTTGGACGAGCGTGAGCGCGAGATCCTGCGTCTGCGATTTGGTCTGGACCGTGGCGAGCCCCGTACCCTCGAAGAGGTGGGAGAACATTTCAATCTCACCCGCGAGCGCATCCGCCAAATCGAGGCCCGGGCCATGTCCAAGCTGCGTCATCCGTCGTCAGACACCGGCGCCCGGGATCTGCTCGCCGTCTAGTTCTTCCGCCACCGTTTGTTGCTGCGAGCCACCTCCGGGTGGCTCTTTTCGCGCTCAGGGTCGATTTCCTCATTGGCCGGTGACAGGAACCTGATGTTGAGATGAGTGAGTTCGCTTACTGAACGGAGGCCGGGGTAGGGTCGTCGTTATGACCAGTGCGGTGTCCACGCGTACGTCCGGGCGGTCCCCTTGGGCCGTATTTGCCATCACGTCGATCGGCACCATCATCACCACGTTGGACCTGTCGATCGTAAACGTGGCGTTTTTCGACATCGGACGCGACTTCCCCAATGCCCGTGCCGCAACGCTCTCGTGGGTAGTGACGGCCTACAACATCGGTTTCGGTGCACTGCTCATCATTGGTGGCCGCACTGCGGACCGACTCGGACGCAAGCGCATCTTCTTGATCGGCACCACTGGCTTCGTGGGCGCCTCGATGTTGTGCGGCATCGCTCCTAATGTGCAGACGCTGATCGCCGGGCGGGCATTGCAGGGACTGGCCGCAGCGTTTCTCACGCCAGCCACGTTGGGGCTGTTGCTGCCCGCTTTCCCTGCGGAGCGACGCACCCAGATCGTGGCGCTATGGGGTGGCATGGGCGCCTTAGGGGTAGCGGCTGGACCCACTCTGGGAGCGTTGCTCATCGATCAGTTCGGATGGCGATCGGCCTTCTACGTCAACGTTCCGGTATGCGCCATTGCGTTGGTGGGCGGATGGTTCGTGCTCAGCGAATCTCCTCGCCAGGTGAGTACGCATCGCCCGGATCTGCTGGGCGCATCCATGATCACCGTGGCGTTGGCGTCCTTGGCCCTAGCCATCTCCGAGGGTGCCCGATGGGGGTGGTTGTCACTGCCTACCATCTCGATGTTCATAGTGGCAGTGGCATTGGTACCGGCCTTCGTCACCCGCTGTCGACGCCATCGTGAACCCATCATCGATCTGGCCCTGTTCGCCTACCGGACGTTCTCTCTGGCCAGCACCAGTCTGCTCCTGTTCAACGTGGGATTTTCCGCAGCCATCTTGGTGAACATCTTGTTTCTCCGCAACATCTGGCACTACTCCGTATTGGCTGCGGGGCTCACCACTTGCTGGGCGTCCATCACCGTGGCCATCACCGCCGGCCAAGCAGGACGATTAGCAGCGCGCATAGGGTTTCGTCCGGTACTGCTCTTGGGAGCGGGCCTCTATCTGGCTGGGACAATTCTGTTGATGATACGCGTACGTAGCGTTCCCAATCGGTGGGAGTTTGTCCCGTCGATGTTCATCTCTGGCGTGGGCATCGGCTGTACGTTCCCGGTATTGGGGGCGGCCTCGGTGTCGGAGCTTCCGCCCAGCAGTTACGCCACCGGGAGCGCCATCAACACCACTGCTCGTCAAGTAGGCGGCGTCGTTGGAGTAGCCACCCTGGTGGCAGTGCTCGGTGACAAACCCACACTGTCGAACTTTCGCCATGGGTGGATTCTGGTGATTGTCGCCGTATGCGCCTCCGCTCTCTTCTCATCACGCATACGTCACCGCCAACTCAATACAGTCTCCACGGCCGTCACCACGGTCGCATCTTCCGCATCGCGTTAACCATCGATGCCGGGCCGCTCATGTCCAGAAATTACGAGCCTCGCTGGCCTGCCCTCCTGCCGTTTGATCCACTTCGGGGCTGGTCGAGCGCAACAAAGCTTCAATGTTCGCTGCGAGGTCGGCGTACTCAATTGCACATTCGTGGCCGTTTCGATTAAGAAGTAGTGGCGTTACCCAACGAGAGAGTCGATAGTGAAGGCTCACCCAATCAGGAGCTGCAATGAACATCGGCCCAACCGAACTAATCATCATCCTCATTCCGATTGGTGGAATTGCCCTCCTGATCACCGTGCTCGTCAGTTTGATGAGGAGGCCGTCCCGAGATGGAGATTTTGTGGGCGCCTCCACTTCACCTCTGATTGCCGCTGCTCCAGGCTGGCATCCGGACCCAGCTAGTCGCCACAGCCAACGTTACTGGGACGGCTCCACTTGGACACCCCATGTCTCAGACAACGGAGTGGCATCTATGGATCCGGTGTGACTGTGACTCCGGAACTTGTGCTCAGTCACCTCAGGGTGTTCGGCTGCAACGATCTGCTTTTGGTCGAGTTGGAGGAGCAATTGATACTACGACAGTGGTAGTATACCGACTGTGAGAATCCGTGAGACCTCGTTCTATGTGATGGCCGCCCTCCAAGATGCTCCACTTCATGGATATGCAATCTTGCAAAGAATCCTTCAGAACTCACCGAACGCCTCTGTGCCGGTAGCAACGCTGTACGGAACGTTGGATCGTCTGTCAGGTGATGGACTGGTCGAAATCCACAGCGAGGAAATTGTCGACGGGAGAGCGCGTCGCTCGTTTCGATTGACCGAACGTGGCCGTGGCGTTCTTGAGGAGGAAGCGGACCGAATGCGTGCGGCGGCATCGCTTGTTAAACGCCGAACAGTAGGAGCAAAGTCACGCACATCAGTGGTGCCGACATGAATGAGCGACTTGGCCGCAACATCGACCGGCTGCTGCTGAGTTACCCAACCGCTTGGCGTGCCGAGCGAGGAGCCGAACTCAAGCATCACTTGGCAGCCGTGACTTCTGATGTCAACTCGTGGCCATCGCAGCGCGAGGCACGAAGAGTGGTCGTCGAGGGACTACGTGCCCGAGCCCGTGGAAGCCGCACAAGCGCACGCGATACCTACGCTGTGTCGCTCAGCTATTCGTTGATGTGGGGCGTGGGGTTGATGTTCGGCGTGTTGGTTTCATGGTTGGCCTACGAAAGCGACAGACGCACAACGATTGCATGGGTGCTCACCGCGGCAAGCGGCGGCCTCTTCGCTATTGCTCTGACTCGCAACCGCGCGTTCGCAACGTGTGCGTCTGTTGTATGCGCAACCGCATCGGTGGCCTTCACGGCGGTGACGATTGCTGGTCAGGGGGGCGCGTACGAACGGTACGTGTCCAGGGCAATCTCTTGGCGTACACAGACGCTGGCGTTTTCGGTGCTGGTGACGATGTTTGTCGGTGTCGCCCTTCTCATATACGGAAGGAGAAAAAGTGCTGCTGGGCTCCTCGCAGTATCGGGAGCCCTAGTCATTGCCGGTGTCTGGGACCTTGCCGCCCAGGTTCGAGATCATGGTGTGGTTCCCCGTGTGGGAACTGGAATTGCAGTTGTCGGCACGGTTTGGGCCGACGGCGCAGCGTTCTTGGTTGTGTTCGGTGCCGCTCTGGTTGCAGCACGCAGGTTGCCGACCGACACGCAGGCCATGAGCCGGGTGAGGTGGCTGGCCTTGGCGCCGGTAGTGGGCGCTCTCTTGGGGTCGGGCTCGGCGGCCGCATGGGGGGTGTACGCACTCGCAGTGATCCTCTCGATCATCTTCGCGTTCATCAATCCTTGTCCGGCGATCGTGCTGACCTGTGCTCCGTACACCGCCGGTGCATTGGTGCAATGGCTCAGTTTCGGATTGTTGACGATCCGCCAACCCATCCCCGAGCCCGTCGCGCAACGATCTGTTGCCCTCGCCTTTGCCATTTTGACGATGCTGTATCTCGGGCGAAGTACCCGACGCCTGCATCGCGCCTTGTAGAAACGCAGAGCAATCAGCCTGTGCGCTCTGTCGGATCCGACTTGTTCCAGGGGGACAAATCCACCTTCGCATCGCATTGACCGTGCACGATTCCGAAATCAATCACTGCATCCCTCCCGGACAGGTGCAGTGAACAGGAACGTTGTTGGTCTGGGCGACCCATGGCCTAGAACGCAGTGCCGACGGAGTGGATTCGGCGATGGTTGGATCGTGGGACGAGGTGCCCAAGATGGCCACCATGCCACCGCACTCGATGGCCGTTCACCATCGCTGCTGCCTGGCCAATTTGGATGCCGACACGGTCGAGGCGTTCAGCGGCGACAGCACACACTTTGCTTGATAGCGATCATCGATGAACTGCTTGCCGAAGCCAACGCCGGCACCGACGAGGATCGGGCCATCGGGAGCAGAAGGTTCATTGTCCTACAGACCTCCATCGTTGCCGCAACGCCCGGTTGGCATCGAGGTAGTTGACGTCGCGGAGGTAGAGGATGTCGTGTACGTCGCGAGGGTGCTGCGGGAAGGCGGCATGCCCATCGGCGACGCGCTCCCTCATGCTGTCGACCATGGCCAGCAGTCGTAGGCGGGCGTTGTCAATTACTGCGCCAAGCTAAGAAGTCCCGTATGTCGATCGATCACCGCGAAGCGGCAACAGCGTCGGGTACTCGTTGTTGGTAGAGCCGGAAGCCTTCAGCCTCAGCCGTGAAACCAAGTGCAGTGTAGAGACGATGCGCTCCGTCACGGACATGGCGCTTGTGTGACAGGAGTTGAATCTTGTTGCAACCGGCAGCATTGGTCCCGTCGAGCATGTGTCTCATCATCGCAGTAGCGATTCCACGTCGCCGGTATGCGACGTCGACAACAACTGCTTCAACGATCGCTGATGGCTGACAGTCGTAGGTGAGATTCGGCAAGAGGAGCAACGTCGCCGTGCCGACAGCTACGCCGTTCGCTTCGGCTAAGAGAAACGTCAACCCGTTGCGGGCCATCATCTGATCCCACGTTGCCCCTTGTACGTGTTGTCACACGCTTGGGCGCAGTGCCCCCCGAATCACGATGAGCGTGAATGCGCAGTACAGCGAGCAAGTCCTCGGTGTTTGCCTTTCGGACCACGATGTCAGAGTCGCTCATTAACGCAGCTTCGTTGGCTGGGTAGTGGTGTGCAATTATTCGCCTGCAACTCGCGAGTATCGACCGCACCTGATCACCGGCCTGATGCTGAGTCGCTTCTTCACTTCGGGTGCCGGCGAGATGGCAATCGAAAGTCCCTGCGATGGCCGTTTGTGTCGTTGCCGAAGGTGTTGTGGACGGGTGGCGCCGGGTTTCTCGGCGAACAACGAGGCAACGCGTTCGACGAGGGATCGGCAATTCATGATGGCATTTGGGTAGAAAGTTCTATGAGGAGCCCATTTGGGTCTCGGAGATAGGCCACGGTTTGGCCCCAAGGTTTAGCGACCGACCAACGTACAGAGTGGCGCCGACTCGCAGCGCGACTGCGAGGGTATCGGCCACGTCATCCGTGATCGACCGGGCCGTTGGGCAGGGCCGATCGTTGACGCGCCAACCGTTTGAGCCAGGCGACCCCAGTCCCGCCGGGAGGACAAAGTGAACGAGAAGCTCGCTGACGATGAGTGAAATGGGTAGTGGCTACTCATGCCCCTACGAGGTGTTTATCCATACGATCTGGGGTATGAACATCACGCATCGCATCAGCCGCATCCGCTTGGGTGTTGCCGCCCTGGCCATTGCTTCACTCGCCATCGTTGCCGCACCCACCGCCTACGCGGAAGCCAAGCCCGGTTGTGGAGACATCAAGTCCGTCCAAGAGTTCAGCAAGGCACTGTCCACGCTGAATCCCATGGGTGACCCCAAGGCTCAGTCAGCGGCCCTGAAGAAGTCATCAGATCGGTTGAAAGGCCTTACTAAGACTGCGCCCCAAGAACTCAAGTCTGACTACGAGTTCATGGCCAAATTGATGGGTGACCTCTCGGTTGGCTTTGCCAAGATTGATCAAGCCCACCCAGAGACCATTGCCAAAGCACTGGAACCGTTGAGCAAAGGGGCGGCCCGACTGGCTCTCGTCGGTCCCCATCTCAGTGCGTACGCCACCAAGAACTGCAAATGATCCACTAACACCCAAAGCAGCACCCCGGGGGGGCGGCCCGCTACCCTCCGGTGGTGCCTTCACCACGAACGCTCGCAGTTGTCCAAGCGCCCCCGTTGGCTGCCACCTCAGATCATGGCGCCCGGATGCGGTCACCATGGCCGTTTGCGGCGCGAGACTCAGAACTGGCCGAAATAGAACGTCTGCTCACAGACGATCACAGCCGTGCGGTATATCTGTTCGGTCCTGCCGGTGTGGGCAAAACCCGATTGGCCGCCGAGCTCCGGACCAGAGTCGAAGCGGCCGGTGTTGCCACAGTACGTATCGTGGGAAGTTCAACGTCGTCAAGTGTGCCGTTTGCTGCGGTGGCCCATCTGCTGACCGACCCACGGGATGGGGCAGTGCGTATTGGCGCCCCGCTCACCCACGACGCCTCCAACGAAGCTGCCCTTCTGGTGGCGATGGTGCAACGAACAGTGCGATCCATGGGCCCGGTTTCAGGGACTGGACGCGTTGTGGTGTTTGTCGATGATGCCCATCTTCTCGATTCCCTGTCTGCCACCGTGGTGTCACTCCTCATTGCCAACGGCGACGCCAAAGTGGTGGCCACAGTACGAAGCGGTGAGGCCCTTCACGATGCACTTTCGGCCGGACTGCGCTCTGGCGAAGCAGCCAGGGTCGATGTTACCGAAATGACCGATCGAGCAATGGACGAGCTACTA
>JANYHQ010000139.1 GCA_025358985.1 Acidimicrobiales bacterium | reverse complement strand
CAAGCTCGCCCCGGAGGCCGTGCAGCAGGTCCTTGGTGTGAGTGACTCCCATCACTACGCCGGACCCCAACTCATGTCCGGCGGCACTTGCGCATGGAAAACCACCGACCCCAATTGCTTCCTACGCGTGTTGGCCATCCGGCGTTACGTGACAGGCGCAGAACTTGACGTGGTCACGAACTTGCTCGCTCACATCAAACCATTCGACCGTGCGCCCAAGGAACTGGGAACTAATTCATTCTTTACCCACACTGATCTCGGTCCTGGCGCAGCCATCGCAATAGAGCGTGTGTACATACCACGCAAGGATGGAAGTTGGGTGGAGGTCACCCTGTCGGGTCGACTTGGCCCCGATGGCTCACGGGTACTTCTCGTCGCTGCCGCCAAAGCCGTTCCCGAACTTGTGGCGTAGCCGAAGTCCAGTGACCGGGACTACGTAAGTCAATCTTCGGTATGGACACATATCGTCTGCGAACATGCTGCCGACAAGTGGCGGGCTCGATCACGGCTGTCACATCCAAGAGTGACTTGAACCCCTTGAACTCCCGGCCGATGCCATGGCGGCGGCAGGAAGCCGCGTCGAGGAGTAGCGAACGAGACGACACGATCATCAAACCGCGCTACGACGGGCCTCCAATCCTCGCCATAGACAGGGACAACCGCGATGCTCTTGCCCCAAAGACCTCCACCGAAGCGTGCGAAACGGCGAAGCCCAAATCAGCAGCTAGCCGCAAAGAGCAATTCGCCAATTTCGTTGTGGCCGTGTCCATCCACCAGGGAAAAAACGCCGGCGGCCAACGCTGCAGCGGCGATGCTGGAGGTGAGTAGCGGCACCCGCCCGGTGCCGTGCCAAGGCAAGCCCGGCCCAGACTTCTTCTGACGTGCGAAGTGCTGCTTACCACCATATCGTGACCTGAAAGTGCTGGCGTTTCTCCACCACCAGCCTGTGACCGGGCGACAAACGCTATAGGAGCCAAAATGACTCAGTTGAATAACACTCTCACTCGTGACGACGGACGCGTCGTCGGCTTTTCCGACTTTGGCGACGTTGGTGGGACACCTGTCCTGTGGTGTCACGGTGGGCCGGGTAGCCGCCTCGAGGCGGCTGACGCCGGAGCCGCCGCAATACCGCTTGGTCTGCGCCTGATCGGGATCGACCGCCCCGGCTACGGCCTGTCGACACCATACCCGGGCCGGACCATCGCCGACTGGGTCGGAGACGGACTGGCGGTCGCCGACGCGCTTGGCCTCGACCAGTTCCTGACCGCCGGGATGTCGACCGGCGCCGCCTACTCTCTGGCCTTGGCGGCTATGGCGCCGGAGAGGGTGTCGGGCGTGGTGGTCGGCTGTGGCATGACCGACATGCGCCACGCCGAGTCGCGCGCCGGTATGTCCGGGCCGTCAATCCATGGCGTCTGGGACGCAACAGACCGCGACGCCGCCATCGCCATTGCGACGGAAGCCTTCGGCGAAGACGGGTCAAAGATGTTCGCTGGCCTCTCGAACCTTCCGCCCGCCGATGTAGCCACCATCACCGATCCGCACTACGTCGCTGGCGCCGCAAGCAGGCAAGCTCAGAGTTTTGCTCACGGGGCGCTGGGCTACGTTGACGATCGTCTAGCCGACGGTCCAGGATGGTTCAGCTTCGACATAGGCGCAGTCAGGGCTCCTGTGATCATCGTTCACGGAGGAAGCGACACGATCGTTCCAGTGGTCGCCGCCCGCCATAGCGCGTCTCTCATTCAAGGGGCCGAACTGCGGGTGTTTCCGGATCTAGGTCACTTGAGCATCGGACCGCCGGCGCTGGCTGCCTTGGTCGAACTCGCCAAACGGCCCTGAGCTGCCTACCTCGCAACGTTGCCGCCGACCACCACGAAGCGTTCACCGTGGTCCGTGCCCGCATCCACGCATCCGTCGCAGGGGCGCGATTGTTCGCTTTCCGGCCGTATTTGTTGATCGTGATCAGCGCGCCTAGGTCAGCGCTACGACAGCGTCGTGTCAGCGGCGAGGCGCACAGTTCTCCCATGAACACACCAACCAAGATGCAACACGAGACGTATCCCGTTCGATTTTCTGTGGACTACCCGGACCGGGCGTTGAACAGAACCACTACTGCCTTCCGTGCGTTTGCAGCGATCCCGATTCTTACGGTGCTCGCAGCGATCTCCGGTGGGACGTGGCAGTGGACACCAAACAACGTCTCGACACCGGCGGCGGTCGGCGCAGGAGGCCTATTGTGTTTCGGCCCTCTACTGATGATCGTGTTCCGACGGAAGTATCCGCGTTGGTGGTTCGACTTCAACCTGGAGCTGCAACGGTTCACCAATCGGGTTTGGGTTTACCTCGTGCTGATGGATGACAAATACCCGTCCACCACTGATCAGCAGTCGGTGCATCTGGACTACGACTATCCCGATGCCACCCGCGATCTGAACCGCTGGATGCCTCTGGTGAAGTGGTTCTTGGCGATCCCGCACTACGTTGCGCTTATCGTTCTCAACGTGATTGCGGTCCTCGCCGTGATCGTCGCTTGGATCGCCATTGTGTTCTCCGGTCGGTTCCCGCGGTCGATCTTTGACTTCGTTCTAGGTGTCTTGCGGTGGAACAACCGAGTTATCGGGTACGCATTCACGATGGTCACGGATCAGTACCCTCCGTTCAGTCTTTCGTGAGCGCAGCGGGCATGGTCGGATCATGACCCGCCGGCAACGACAGCTGGACGAACTTCGAGGCTTGTGCTCCATCGGTGCAATCGGACGCGCCATCGATCTGGCATATGAACATTTCGCCGATTTTGGGCGGGTTGACGACATCCGAATCCTGCTCGCCGAGGCAATGGAGCATGCGGAGGTACCCGATGCTGTTCGCCGAAGATTCGACGAGCTGCTGGCGTCGCAACGGTAAGAGGTTGTCCACGACTCGAACGTCGTCGGTCCGCGGTACCGTCGAAGCATGCACATAGCGCTTCTCGGCGAACTCGAGGTGCTCGATGCCGAGAACAACACTGTGGTGTTGACTGGGGCGAAGCTGCGTTCACTGTTGGTGGTGTTGGCGTTGCACGTGGGTCGTGTCGTCCCCGGGGACCAACTCATCGAGGCGTTGTGGGGTCAGGACCCGCCGCTGGCGGTCCGCAACGGCCTGCAAGGGCTTGTGTCGAAGCTACGTCGAGCGCTGGGCTCGACCGGTCTTGTGGTCATGCGAGGCGGGGGCTACGTGTTGGAGCTTCCGCCGGAGACGGTTGACGTACATTGCTACGAGTCGCTGGTATCGGAAGGTCGCGCCGCCGCCGTGGGCGGGGATGCGGCCCGGGCGATCTCGCTTCTGACTGAAGCGGAAGCGTTATGGCGCGGCGACGTGCTCGCCGAGTTCTCCTACGAGGAGTTCGCGTTGGCGGCGATCACGCGCTTGTCGGAACTGCGCCTCGCCGCAGTCGAGGAGAGGCTCAACGCGGAGCTCCACCTTGGGCGGCGTCATCAGGGCGTGATCGCCGAACTCGACGGGCTCGTGGTGTTGCATCCGCTGCGTGAACGGCTGCGTGGCTTGTTGATGATTGCGTTGTACCGGGCCGGGCGTCAGGCCGACGCTCTCCGCACGTACCAGGAGGGTCGCCACCTTCTCGTCGACGAGCTGGGCCTTGAACCTGGCCCTGAGTTGCGGCAGCTGGAGGCGGCGATTCTCGCTCAGGACCCATCACTCGACGCGCCCGCCGCAGCCCATCCGAGTTCGGCGATTTGGGCGGAACACCGCTCGACCATCCCTGAGTCGCTGACGCCATTGGTCGGGCGGAGCAACGAATTGGGCGATCTCACGCGGCTGTTCGATGAAAGCCGCCTTCTGACGCTCGTGGGTCCGGGTGGGGTGGGCAAGACACGGCTGGCACTTGAGGTGGCCCGCTCCCAATCGGGGGCGTTGCAATACGGTGCGTGCCTGGTCGAGCTTGCTCCGCTGGGCGATCCGGCAGGTGTGCGCGTAGCGATTGCGTTCGCGCTTGACCTACCAGACCCGAGACAGCTGGCAGTCATGATCGGTGAACGTGACCTGTTGATCGTGCTCGATAACTGCGAGCATGTGATCGATTCGGCAGCGGAGGTCGCCGAGGACCTGCTGCGGCGATGCCCCGGTTTGCGTGTACTCGCCACGAGTCGCGAGGGCCTTCGGGTGAGTGGTGAGACGATCTGGCCGGTACCGCCGCTGGCGACAGACGATGCCGTGCAGCTGTTTCTAGCCCGTGCCCAGACGGTCGGTTCGCGATTGGAACTTTCCGACGATGTTCTCCTTGTCGTCTCAGAAATTTGTGTTCGTCTTGACGGACTTCCGCTCGCTATCGAGCTGGCAGCAGCCCGCACACGGGCCTTTCCCGTCGAGCAAATCCTTTCCCGTCTGAACGACCGTTTTCGGCTTCTCACCGGCGGCTCCCGTAACGCGCTGCCGCGTCAACAGACCCTTCGGGCAGTTGTCGACTGGAGCTACGAGCTCTTGTTCGGCGATGAGCAGCGCGTCTTCGAACGACTGTCGGTGTTCCCGGGTGGTTGTGACTTGTGCACTGCGCAGGCGGTGTGCGCTGACGAGAGTCTCCCGGTCGAAGACCTTGAGGACATCATCTACGCCCTGGTCGATAAGTCGCTCGTCATCGCGCAGCCCAGATCGCCGGGGCCCCGATTCACACAACTACAGACGCTCGCACAATATGGCCGTGAGCGACTCGCCGAACGGGGTGAATCCGAACGGGTCCGCGATGCCATGGCCGCTCATTACGCCGGGTTGTGTGCGGGCTCGGCGGCTGCGTTCTCCGGTGACGGGCAACGGGCCTGGCTTACGGCCATCGATCAGGAGCAGGACAACCTGAGGGGTGCGCTCGGATGGGCGGTGGCCAATGATGATGCTGAAACGGCGTTGACGATCGCCGGCGGTGCAAGCTGGCCGCACTGGCTGGCGGGCACCATGGCTGAGGGCAAGCGGTGGCTCGATGAAGCCTTCGCCTGTGCGGGCCCGTCGAGTGAGACTACGCAGGCACTGGCGCAAACGGGCCGCGCGTTGATTGATTTCCAGATTGGCCTGCCGGACAATGTCGATGCTGATCTGGGTGCGGCGCTGGCGATATTTGGTCGTCATGGCGACGTGGCGTCGATGGCGTTGACGTATTCGTTCTATGCCGAGGTCGCCGCCGCTC
This sequence comes from Acidimicrobiales bacterium, assembly GCA_025358985.1. GTDB lineage: Bacteria > Actinomycetota > Acidimicrobiia > Acidimicrobiales > JANYDT01 > JANYHQ01. Next base: position 1,343 of record JANYHQ010000139.1, on the reverse strand, counting down.
GGGGTGACATCGACGAGGGCCGGGCGCGCCGGAGCGAGGTGCTCGAGTTCTATCTGGCACAGCCCGATGACCCGTTCGTGGTGGCCGCCCGCGCATACTCGCGGGGAAAGCTCGGCCTGTTGAACGGCGACATGGCCGAGGCAGAGCGCCGCTACCGGGAGGCTGCTGCCGGATTCGCGCGCATCGACCGGCCGATGATGCGTTCGATGTGTCTGGGAATGGTGGCTGACTTCGACGAACGCAACGGTGACTACCTCGCCGCGATCATTGCCCTGGAGGAGGCAGTGATGATCAATGACGCTCTTGGCCTCAAAGGCTTCATGGGGGCGCTGTTGGCACGACTCGGATGGGCGCTGCTGCAAGACGGTGCGACAGCACGCGCGGAAATCATTTACCGGCGTGCGCTCGACCTGGCGCGCCGGTTGAACAACGCGCCCGTGGTCTTTCTTTCGCTCACCGGATTGGCAATGACGCACCGACTCCAGGGTCGCACTGCCGACGCCACCCAGGCAGGAACCGAAGCGCTCGACTATTACCGGGCGGGTGGCTCGCGTCACCGCTCGGGCGGGCCGCGACGGCTCTCGAATCGAGTCGACGCGCTGGCCGATGTGCTCACCGCCGCCGCCGCGTGCTGCGCGCTGCTTGGCAGCGTTGCCGCCGAGACGGGACACGGGACCGAAGCGGCACAATTGCTCGGACACGTGGACCGCCTCCGAGCCGATGCCGGCACGACCACCCCCACCTTCCAACGCAACGAACTCGATCGGGCCCGAGAGACCGCCCTGTCACTCCTAGGGCATGACGGCTATCTCGTTGCGTTCACCACCGGGTGGGAGGGCCAGTTCGGCGTGGACGTGGTGTTTTCTCTCCTGAGCTGAGTGCGCGCTGGCTCGATGGATGCAGCGCTAGTGCAGCGGCGCATCAGTGGTCTCCAGGACCCTTGGTCATGTCCCGCAGTCGGTGGGCCAAACACCAGGAGGATTCAATGAGTGCATTTCTGTTCCGCCTCGGGCGCATATGCGCCCGACATCCGTTCCGGGTTATCGGCATCTGGCTCGTAGCCGCCGTCGCCATCTCCGTGATGCTGCGATGCGGATTGGAGGTAGCGGTCAAGCGCCTGTTCGAGCAATGCAGCGGCGACGTCCTCCACGTCGTTCTGCGGATGCTGGTCAACGTAGCACTGCAGCTTTCGTCGGAGCCGCTCGGAAAGGGGAAGACCGAGGTAGTTCTCGACACGACGTGACGGGGGCGAGGGATTTTCGTGATCTGAAGCTGCCTTGCCGGCGAACTTCGACGTGGGGAGAGTCCAGGGCTTGGTTCGCGCCTCCAGCTCGGTGCGCGTG
>JANYHQ010000117.1 GCA_025358985.1 Acidimicrobiales bacterium | reverse complement strand
CCCGACCCCGGCTCACGCCGGGGTCGGGTAGTGCGTTGCATGGATGTCTCCCCTGGTGGTGGCTTCGACCGGGCGGTCAGGACGTCGACGCCCCGAAGGGGCATCGGCATTGAGTCCTCTCCGCGCCGCAGAGGCGGCCGGAGCTGTGGGTAGTGTGCCATTCGGCGCAGATTTGGCGCCATACGTCTCGTCTGATGCAACTGCGCTGGTCAGCCCGACAGCCCCTGCACGGCCATCCTGCAGGCGCGAGCCAATTCCTCCGGTCCCATACGTTCGAGCAGCGAATCGCTCTGAACCTCGGTGGCCATGGGCGTTTCGGGTGGCAGCGCCTGGATCAGTGCCGACAGGGGAAGCAAGCCGGTGCCTGGCACGTGGCGCCGGTGGCGAGCTTCGTCGGCCAGTTCCTCCGGAGCAAGGTGCGCGACCGTGGTGTCGCAGAGCTGCAGGTAGGCATCCGGCGCGCCAGGTTGCGACATGAGTTGTGCGATGTGCTGCGGGGCCGTACCGGTCCGGAACACGTGCAACGCGTCGATGACCAGTCCTGCTCCGGAGCGTGAGACGACCGGGAGGGCTTCGTCGATTGTGCGCACAGAGGTGAACGCCATGAACTCGAGGGCCGGCCGAACGTCCGGAGCCACCGAGGCGCACAAGGAGGACATCCAGTTGAGTTCGTCAGTGGTGATTGCCGGATCCTCGTGATGGCTGACCGTGAGCAGCCAGCGTGCCCCCAACACCGCCGTGGCATCGATAAGCAGCTCGATGTGACGGCGTGGTGTGACGCCCAGGTGCACCACCTCGGTGTCGAAGACTGTCACCCCGGCGTCGTCAGCGCGTCGCCGGAGCGCGTCCCAGTCCCGCGGTCCGGTGGCAGCGGGGTCCACCCGAAGTCCCACATGGGTGTATCCGGTGGCAGCGGCGATGTCGATGGTGCGTTCGCAGCCCACCGGGAGCACGGTTCCCGCGCACAAGGAGATGATGCGGGCCACCGTCAGAAATCCCTGGAGTGGAGGCATACCTGCTGGTGGGAGATGAGGCCATCACGGAGCTGCACCGTGTCCGAGCCCGACGATCCATCACCCGGCCCTCCCACGATCCGCCAATGGAACGTCGCAGAGTCCTCCGAGTGCACATCGACCGAATCAAAGCGCACCGTACCGCCACCCAGCCGGCCCGGAACACCCATGAAGTACTGGCAGATGGCAGCGTGACCGTGGATGCACTGGCCGGGCCGTTCGATGACGGCGTCCAGCGTGTAGTCGGCGGCCATGGCCATCGGATCGCCGCATTCGACAGCAGCCATGTGCGCACTTAGCGACGGGGGTATGTGGCCCATCAGGAGGCGGTCCAACCACCGTCGACCGGGAGCACCACACCGGTGATGTAAGACGCACGGTCCGAAAGGAGGAACTCGACTGCATCGGCGATGTCGGATGGTTCGCCCACTCGGGCCATGGGCACGCGATTCTTCAACCAGGCCAGTTGCTCCGGATCACCCAGGCGGTCCGCAGTCATAGGTGTACGTATGACCCCCGGGGCGATTGCATTCACGCGGATGCCGTCCGTGGCGAGCTCCACCGCGGAGGCACGCGTGAGCCCGGCCACCCCCGCCTTCGCCGCTACGTAGTGCACCTGGCCGCCAACGGCGTGCGTGGACACGACCGATGCGATGTTGACGATCGCCCCGCCGCGTCCATCGGCCTTGGCCCGCGTGGCGAACGCCTTGATGCCGATGAACGAACCGGACACCAAGATGTGTAGCAACCGGTCAAACTCGGTGAGTGCCATGTCCGGGATGGGGAACCGACTGCGCACGCCGGCGCAGTTGACCAGCGCGGCGAGCGGCCAGGCATTTGCCACCACGGCGTTCCAGTTCTCCTCGGAGGTGACCTCCAGAGCCACGATGCCTTCGCCGGGCATCCGGTCGGCCGCAACGACATCCCATCCGGCGGCTCGGAGCGTGACGCAGGTCTGCGCCCCTATGCCTGAGGCCGCTCCAGTTACCAATACTCGTTTCATGCCGAGATACTGCTCCACACAGTTCGCCGGAATTCAGTCCGCTGGTGTGCCCGCACGCAGGCGGTCGAGGCGCGTTGGTCCAACCGGAAGCAATCAGCCGAGCGTGGCGAACAGGTCCGGGTCGGTCTTGCGCAAGCGTCGGTAGTTGGCGTCCCACATTTGCTGGCGGAATCCGTACTTGAGGTAGGCGCTGCGGTAACTGCGGGCCGTGGCGTCGTCGAGCGGTGCGCCGCCGATCTTCATGGCCTCCACCTGATAGTGCGCACAGAGCTCCAACACGAGCAGTTCGATGACGGCGTTCTCCAGAGTATCGGCCCCGTTTACCGAGCCGTGGTAGCGCATGAGCATGGCGCGGTTGTCCGCCAGCCGTTCGGCGATCATCGGTCCCTCCACGTCGGGAGTGAGTGACGGGTCGTCGTCCCACACGGCGATGCTGTCCATGAGCAGAGCGGCGTAGTCGTAATACACCCCGAACGGTGCGCCCGTGGTGGTCAGCACCGAGGCCCAGAACGAGTGGGCGTGGATCACGCAGTTCACGTCCGGCCGGGCCTTGTACACGTCGGCGTGGAAGTTGATGCCCGGAGATGCTCCGAGGGTGCCTGGCTCGAGCACCTCCAGGTCGAACGACACCTTGCTCACGTGCTCGGGCAGCGTTTCGTCGAAGTACTGGTAGGGCGTGACGTAGAACGCTTCCTCGCCGGGGGCCCGCAGGCTCACGTGGCCGCCGATCTGGCTGTCGAGGCCCTCCCGGTGGAGGATGCGGCGCGCTGCTGCGATGCGGAAGCGGGGATCGGCCTCACCCAGGGTGGACAGATCCGTCGGACGTTCGCTGACGATGGACATTGGTCCTCCTGGCTGGCGATGGTGCTTGAACGCTTCGGATGGTACCCACGGCACCCCGGCCGTCGCTAACCCCGAGTCTGCTCGTGATGTGTGCCCCTACGTATTCCGTCGGTACCATCGCCAAAATGATGGGACGGCCGACTCGACGCCTCGCACGAACCGGGGGCCGAAGCTGATGCGCATAGCAGTGGTGGGCGCCGGTGGAATGGGTTCAGCGTTCGCTGCCTACCTCTCTCGCGCCGGAGCCGACGTGGTGCTCATCGGACGCAGCGCGCCCAACGTCGACACCATCAGCACCGTCGGCCTTCGCGTCGAGGAACCGGACGGCACATCGTTCACGGTGCACCCCGAAGCCACCTGCCGTCCTGGCACGCTGGCGGCAGCATCCGTCGACGCGTTGGTCATGCTCACCAAGTCGTTTGATACTGAACAAGCTGCTATCACGTGCAAGCATTTGTTGCGCCCGGACGGCGTGGCGGTGTCTCTGCAGAACGGGTTGGGGAACGACGACACGCTAGCCCGGGTGTTCGGCCGTGCCCATTCACTTCCGGGTGTCACCACCGTGGGGGCGAAGCTGCACGAACCGGGGCGCATCACGGTGTCCCCCAGTACAGCGATGGGAGCCTCCGTGTCGCACATCGGGCCACCGGCCAACGAGGACCCGAGAGAGGCGCTCCGCCTCGCTGCGGGCCTCGCCGCAGTGCTCACCCGGGCCTCTCTGCCCACTCTGGCAAAGCCGGATGCGCTCGTCGACATCTGGGGCAAGCTGGCGCTCGCGGTGATGGGTCCCGCCAGTGCCGTGCTTCGCCGTACGGTGGGCGACACGTGGGCGCAACCCGATGCCCGTCTGCTCATCCGTGACATGTTCGACGAAGTGGCGGCCGTTGCCCATGCTGAAGGGGTGCCGCTCGACGCGGAGGCAGCCTGGCTACATGCTGTTCGTACTTACGAAGGTACTGGCCGCCACACCACGTCCATGTGCACCGACATCGTCACGCAGCGCCGGACGGAGATCGACGCCATGGCCGGTGAGGTGGCTCTCCGCGGTGACCTGCACGGAGTGCCGGTACCGGTGCATCACGCCGTGGTGCGCATGGTCCGCACGCTGGAGGCCACCTACGACGTGGCGCTCTGACCGAAGCGACCGTGGCGTACAGAGACACGTGGGGCTGCACCGCAGTGACCCTTCCGAAATGGACCCCGGGATGCCCGGTGGGTAAGTTCGCCGCCGAGGAGAGCGTCATGGAAACGGGTACGAATGTCATCACGCTGCGCTCTTGGGCCGATGCCCGGGAGGCGTTCCGGCACCGGGATTTGAGGCAGGGCCTATACGACGAGGGCCGTGACCTCATGGAGCACGTCATCGTGAACCTTCACGGTCCCGCTCACACATCGCGTCGGCGATTGGAGAACCGCCTCTTCCGCCGGGAGACGTTCTTCCTCTACGAGCGAGACGTCATCCCGCGCACCATCGAGCGGATGCTGGCGCCGCGACGGGCCGAGGGCGTTGCGGATCTCGTGCCCCTGGCCCGCCGGATCATGATGAGCCTCGCCACCGACATCGCCGGTGTGGACCGAGCCCACGAAGCGCAGGACTTCGAGGTCCTCTACGACCAGATGTTCCGGCTGGCCCGGGCCTCCACGGTGCTCCATTCGGTGGGCGACAAGCAGGCTGTCATCGACGACGGC
>JANYHQ010000072.1 GCA_025358985.1 Acidimicrobiales bacterium | reverse complement strand
ACAGCGGACGCCCCCACCGGTCCTCGATGTTGTTGCCGAATATCCACAGGAACAACATGTTGCCTGCGAGGTGGAGCAGCCCGCCATGCAGGAAAATCGATACCAGGACCGACGCGAGTACCGATTTCTTGGGGAACGTTTGGGCCGCTGCCACCACCGACGATTGGCCACGATTGCAGGCCCGGTCGTCGCCTCTTTCAAAGGTGGCGATGACCTCGGCGTTGGTCAGCGGGCGTTGCTGTCGTAATTCGCACGGCACCGCAGCCCACCCAAGCGTGAACGCCAGATCCCGTCCGCCTGCGCTGGTGCCAAAATCGAGCGACGGGCTGCGACGATGCAAATCGATGACAGGGTCTTTGCCGTGCGGCTGAACCAAGACCCAGACGCACGTGGTGAACACGATCAACGCCAGGGTGACGAACGCGGGGCGTCGGGTGGGGTTGTGGTCACGCAACGGGATCATTGGGACCACCGTAGAACGCCCGGATCTTGACCGGAGGAAGTGGGGAGGCCGGGTGAGCACGCCAACCCAATCTTGGCGGAGCTGTGAGGCCGGGCGATCGGCCAGGCCGGCGGTACGATCACCGCCATGCGCCGACGACTCGATACCGAACTCGTACGCCGTGGCCTGGCTGAGTCTCGCGAGCTGGCGCAATTGGCCATCGCTGATGGCCGGGTGAGGGTGCGGGGATCAGTGGCGGACAAGCCAGCGCGCCAAGTCGACGACGGTGACCCGGTGATCATCATCGGTCCTGGGCCGCGGTTCGTGAGCCGGGGAGGGGAGAAGCTCGATGCCGCATTGATTCGCTTTGGTGTCAACGTCGAGAACTGCGTCGCTCTCGACGCCGGGGCGTCGACGGGAGGATTCACTGACTGCCTTGTCCAGCGCGGAGCACAACGAGTGGTATGCGTGGATGTTGGGCATGCGCAACTTCACGAGCGGATGCGCAGCCACCCTCGTGTAGAGAACCATGAACGAATCAATGTCCGTACCCTTCGTCCAGTCGATCTGGACAACCGGCGTTTCGAGTTGATTGTGGGCGACCTGTCATTCATCTCCCTCCGGGCGGTGGCTCCTGCGTTGGTGGGGATGGCTTCGCCAGTTGCTGAGCTGGTGTTGTTGGTGAAGCCCCAGTTCGAGGCCACCCGGGCAGAAGTGGGTCGGGGAAGGGGTGTGGTGCGTGACAGTGCGGTGTGGAGGCGTGCGCTTGACGGCGTTGTCACGGCATTTGCCCAGGTGGGAGCGACCATGATGGGTGCCATGGCATCGCCGCTGACCGGGACCGACGGCAACGTGGAGTTCCTTGTTCATTTCCACGTAGGCGGGGACGGGGGCGGGGGCGGAGATGAGCGCGCCGACTCGATGGTGGCGGATGCATTGAGCGAAGTGATGCTGCCATGACGACGCCGCCGATAGTGGGGATTTTGGCGCACCAAATTCGACCTCAGGCAGCGACCTTGGCAGCACACCTGGCTGAGGAGTTTGAGCGGCGCGGGGCGGTTGTGCGGGTTCCTGAATCGGAGGCTCAGGTCGATGGACTCCATCGCTGGTCGTGTCCTGATGAGGAGTTCGCCGCAGGTATGTCCGTGGCCCTCAGCCTGGGAGGTGACGGGACGATGTTGCGGACGGTGGATTTGGTGGTGGGGCACGAGGTTCCGGTATTGGGAATCAACATCGGACATCTGGGCTACCTCACGGCGATCCAACCCGAAGAGATCGAAGCGCATATCGACGATCTCTTGGGCGGGCGGTTTCTGGTGGAGGAGCGCATGACGTTGTCCGTTCATGTGGTTGACGGGGCGGGTACCGCAGTGCGGGTGTACACGGCGCTGAATGAGGCGGTGTTGGAAAAGAGCGTGGCCGGAAACACTGTCCGGTTGGGCGTAGCCCTCAACGGGGTGCCTTTCACCGATTACTCGGCCGACGGGCTCATCGTGGCCACGCCTACCGGATCCACTGCATACGCATTCAGTTCGCGGGGGCCCGTGGTGTCGCCGTTGCTGCGCGCCATCGTGGTGGTTCCAGTGGCCGCCCATATGCTCTTTGACCGCAGCCTGGTACTGGATCCGGGCGAAGTGGTCACGGTGCGAGTGCACGATGGCCGTCTGGCGTCGCTGTTCGTGGACGGACGCCCGTGCGGTGAAGTTTCGGAGGGCTCCACCGTGCGTGTGGTGGAAGGCCCGAGACCCGCTCGGTTGGTGACCTTTGGCCTCCGTGATTTCCATCAGATCCTGCGGGCCAAGTTCGGACTGGCGGCTCCGCGACCGTGGGACGTGGAGTTCGAAACGCCCGGACCGGGAACCACGTGCTGACGGAACTCGTAGTCCGTGACCTCGGCGTGATCGAGGATCTGGGTTTGCTACTCGGGGGCGGTATGACGGCGCTCACCGGCGAGACCGGAGCAGGCAAGACATTGCTGGTGGGAGCCATCGAGCTTCTACTTGGAGGACGAGCCGATCCGACGTTCGTACGCCAGGGCGCCGCTGAGGCACGCGTCGACGGCCGCTTTGATTCCCACGGGGTGGAAACGGTGCTGACGCGTGTGGTGTCTCGTCAGGGACGCAGCCGCGCCTATGTGGATGGATTGCCGGTCACCGTGACCCAACTCAGTGAGGTGGGTCGCTCCCTGGTGGATCTGCACGGCCAGCACGCCCACCAGACGTTGTTGATGGCAGCCGCCCAACGAGCCGCATTGGACGACTACGGCGCCGTGGATCGAACGGCATTGGTGGCCGCCCGCCAACAGGTTCGCGACATCGATGATCGTTTGGTTGGGTTAGGTGGCGACGAGCGAGTTCGCAATCGCGAAATCGATTTGCTGCGGTTTCAGGTGGCCGAACTGGAAGCGGCCGAACTGGTTGACCCCGACGAAGACGCTGGTCTCAAGGATGAAGAAGAACTGCTGGCCGACGCCGTCGCCCATCGAGATGCGGCGGTAGCGGCAGTGGCTGCATTGCACGACGATGGCGCTGCATTGGATCTCATTGCGGCTGCAGTGACGGCGCTCCAACGCCGCCGACCCTATGAGGAGTACGAACAACGGCTGCGGTCGCTAGCCGCTGAGTTGACAGAGGTGGTGACCGATTTGCGAGCTGCAGGCGAGCGCATCGACAACGACCCCGCCCGCCAGCAACAATTGCGGTCTCGGCGACAATTGCTCCGCGACCTGCAACGAAAATACGGCGAGGATGTTGCTGCGTTGATCACTTACCGCAACGATGCCCAGACTCGTCTGCAGGAGTTGGAGAGCCACGAGCAGCGCGCTCGCGAACTGGACTCGGACAGGACGGCGGCGCTGGCGGTTGTGCGCACGGCGGCGGATGTGGTGCGGGCCAAACGCGAGGCTACGTCCGGGCCACTAGCGAACGCGGTACAGCGACGCCTTCACGATCTGGCCATGCCCAAAGCACGTGTACATATTGAAACTGGCTCGTGGCACGACGAGATGGGCGCCAACGAGGGTGGCGATGTGCGATTCATGTTGGCCGCCAACTCCGGCGGGGACCTGTTGCCATTGTCCAAAGTGGCATCCGGAGGAGAATTGGCCAGGTCCATGTTGGCATTGCGCTTGGCCTTGCTCGAAGGGCGCGTAGCGCTTGGGGGTATTCCCGCCACCCTCGTTTTTGACGAGGTGGATGCC
>JANYHQ010000095.1 GCA_025358985.1 Acidimicrobiales bacterium | reverse complement strand
GAACAGGAACGGGAACGGGCACCACAAGAACTAACCCCAATAAGAATGGGTCGCTCCGTGATTCATGGGAGGGAACATTGGCGACTTGGCAGAGTTCCCCAACACGAATGCGGTTTGCGCCGGTCTTGACTGGGAACTACCTGGCACATACCTGGCACTCACCCTCAGTGTCCATACTCAGTGGCATGAACGTTGACGTTGAGATCGTGCTGCTAGCCACCGGTGACCCCGAGGCCTTGGACTCTGTCGTTCGGGCGTTGCATCGGCAACTGTCCGCTCACGTGGCCAAGACGTGGTTTCTCACCATTGCCGTGGACGACACCAGCGCGCAATTGCATACAGCGGCGCTCCAGGTGGCCAACACACTGCCGTCAGTATCAGCAAAGACAATTGCACCGGGCCTGGATCTGGCGGGTCGACGTATGGCATTCGCGTCGAGCCCGGCTGACACGGTGGCGTTCATCCGTACAGCCAATGATGTGGATTTCGGTCAATTGTTGGCTCCCGCTTTTCGCATACCGGTGATTCACCCGAAGGACGCAGTAGGGCCACAATTGTTCTCGCGCCGCCGTGCCCTCGGCCTATTGGGTGGGGTGAGCATCACTGTGTTGTTGGCGGCGTGCAGATCGTCGACATCAGCGGCCGACACCACGGTGGCAACCGATAGCAACAGTGTTTCCGCAGCGACTGCGCCGACGACTGCGCTGACGACTATGCCGGTGTCTGTACCTGAATCCGTTCCAGCCTCAGTAGGCACGGCGACTGCGGCCAAGGTTCAGTTGGCGTCGGAAATGACCGAGGGGCCGTACTACTTGGACCTGAACTTGGTGCGATCGGACATCGTGGAGGACCGCAAAGGGGCGGCTCTGGCATTGTCATTGGTGGTGCTCGATGCGGCCAGTGCATCACCCATCGAGGGTGCTGTGGTGGACATTTGGCACTGTGATGCCGATGGGGTGTATTCGGGCTTTCAATCGGCCGGCGCCGGGTCCAACGGCGGTGGAGGAGGTGGTCAGCCGCCGCCTGACGGGGGTGGCATTGGTGGGCTGCTACCCAGTGACACTGGCGGTGCCTCAGGTAGAGGTGGGCGCGGGGCCACAGCTACCGACACAGCTACGTTCTTGCGGGGGACGCAGTTGTCTGATGGCGCCGGCACCGTGACGTTCCACTCGATCTACCCAGGCTGGTACACGGGCCGGACCGTGCATATCCATGTGAAGGTTCACGTCAAGGGAACGGTGATCCATACCGGCCAATTGTTCTTCGACGATGCATTTACCGACACCGTATATGCCGGCAATGTGCCTTACTCCAGTCGTTCCGAACGTGATGTGCGCAATGATGCTGATGGTATCTATGCCCAGGGTGGATCCACGTCGGTGCTGAGCGTGACGAAGGCGGGAGCCGGGTACGGCAGCACGCTGAACGTTGGGGTGAAGTCGAGCTAGCGCCTAGCCAACGATTTCGGAGACCTGCATCACGGGGGTGATGTCGGTGTAGTTGGCCACGTCGGCCATGACGGCGGCAGTTTCGGGTTTGGCCATGGCGGCCTGAAAGGTGTCGTTGGAGTCAAAGGTGAAGTGCACGGCGGCCAGGTTGGGGCCGTTGATACCTTTGTCGATCTCGGTGCTGGCAGGGCTCCATGCCGCCACAGCCAAGGGCACGTGGGTGTTGGCGTAATAGTCATGGTCAAACTTGGCGGTGTCACTCTTGGGATAAGAAACGCTGACTCGGATCATGGACCGGACGGTAGTTGAATTTGCCCTCGCCGGGCGAGCCGTCGCCAGACGGTAGAAAGTCCGCTCCGCAGGTCGTTCTACCCTCTCGACCCCCCGAAGCACGCCAAATGCGGGTGATGCAAGGAGAGTGCAGTGCCGCGCTATGTTTGGGGTTCCCCGTTTTAGGGGTCCACGTCGAAGTGGCGAAATAGGCAGACGCGCCAGCTTGAGGGGCTGGTCCTCGAAAGGGGGTGGGGGTTCAAGTCCCCCCTTCGACACCGGCATTTCCGCTGTTCACAGCGTTGCCGGAGGCTCCAGGGGTGTCGCCGTGCAAGGAAAATTGGTAACTGTTCACGTCCCACTCGGGTGATCTACGCGGGTGCGGGTCGGGGTGGGGTCCAGGGTCCGGTGGTGAAGAGTTGGCGGAGTACATGGAGGTGGTTGATACCGTGTTTGCCGGCGGTTTGGAGGTAGGAGCGCACGGTGACGAACGCGGTGAGGTGGTCTTCGGAGCGGAAGGTGCCACTTATTTTGTCGTGGATTTTGACCATCCTGAGGGCTCGTTCGGCCATGTTGTTCGTGAACGGCACACGGGTGTCTTCGAGGCAGGCCAGGATCTGGTGTTGTTCATTGCGGAGGCGACTGGCGAGGTTGTAGGTGTCGCGCTGCCATGCAAGCCGTCCGCAGCCGAGCCGTCGTCCTCACGGTAGATCGCCAGCTTAGCCCAAAGTAGGAGGCACCCCCATGCCACGCGTCCTCATCGCTGAAGACAGCCCCACGCAGGCGGCGGAGTTCCGGTTCTTGCTGGAGGACGCGGGATTCGACGTCGAGATCGCCCGCGACGGCG
>JANYHQ010000091.1 GCA_025358985.1 Acidimicrobiales bacterium | reverse complement strand
GGTTGTGGCGATACAACCCTTGCGTGGGCGACTCCAGCCGCAACACTTCATCCACGAACGTAGGAATCTTGGAAGGATCGGCCCGCAATTGCTGCTGCAATCCTGGTTGGCGCAGCATCAGCCACAGGCCCGACGTGAGGGCGAACGTGGTGGTTTCGTTGCCGCCTATGTAGAGATGATCGGTGGTGAAGAGGATCTCATCGTCAGTAAGTGGACGCACCGTCGCAGTATCCGGGTCATGGAACTGGGCCTGGGTGAGATGGCTGATGACGCTGTCGTCAGGCATCCTGCGTTTCTCCGCGATCACCTCGAGAATGTAACGCTGGAATGCCACCCCCTCACGGGCTACATGGCGCTGCTGGTCAGGGGTGAGGCGCCCGGCAAACGGCAGCACCCACGCTTCGGACCACCGCTTCAATTGAGCGATGTGCTCCAGCGGGAATCCCAGCATCGAGGTGATGACCGCCACCGGAAGCGGAAGGGCGAACTGTTGCACGAACTCGATTTCGGTGTCGTCGATCCACGCATCAATCAGCTCATTCACCGTGGTGGTGATCATTGACCGTTGCTTTTCCGACCCTCCGGCACTGAAATAGGGGTCCACCAATGCCCGATAGCGACGATGAGCGGGTGGGTCCACACTCAGTGGAGCTCGCCGTAAGCGACCCTGTTCACGGTAGATGGCCAGGGCTTCTTCGTCCTGCATCAACGCACCGCTGGGAGCAGGTCCGTTGTGGAACAAATCCGTACGTCTACTGACGAAAGCGACATCCTCGTAGCGAGTGAGTACAAACATCGACGAGCCCGGTACGAGATACACCGGAGCGTCTTCGCGCAGTTCGTCGTACGCGGGGTACCAATTCTCTTGGGTGTGCGGATCGTACAAATCCACATGCGGACAACGGGTGGGCTCGTTCATGGAACTGGTTCAGCCTCGCCCTACGAATCCCCACTCGCCCATGATCTGCACTTCGTTGGCGCTACGGTCCCCCAATAGCGCCGAGGCCCGGGACGACAGCTCCTGATGACCTGCGGCCAATGCTGCCTCCAACGCGCAAGACAGCGCCTCGCCAGCCAGGCTGTAGACGCGCGCCATGTCTTGGAGATGCAGACTCTGGCGCGGACCATCGTTCAGCGCTACCAACGCCGCGGCGACTCCGGGGGCTGATGGAAGCGCCGCCAACGTGTCGGCGGCATAGGCCTCCATGGCCACAGTTTCGTCACGCATCCACGCAATCTCGTGGGCGGCTCGCTGTGCGGCATTGCGCAATACGTTCTCCACCATCTGCACACTTACTTTGCCGGCCTCGGTGTGGACCTCCGGTCCAATGACCTCCAACAGTTCGCGGCGACAGTCGAGGATGATCTGGTCTGTTGATGGAAGCGAGATCATGCGCTGGCCATCATCTGCTGGTGCATGGATCGCAGCGCATCCAAAGGCTCGGCTAAGGCATTGCACCCGGCCATGAAGTTCATATGGCCAATGGTGGCCGCATTGATGTTGTACATGGTCATGACCCCGTTGGATTTTCCTTCGCCCATGGCACTGGCCGCTGCCACCAAGCCGCTGAACACCTTCACGGCTGATACCACGGAGAAGTAGCCCACCGTGGCCTGGTTCACCTGCAACTCTGACGTGCCGGTTCGTTGGCGATAGCGGGCCAGGAACGCCTCAGGGTCGGGCCCGTAGAGGCTGGGCAGCGACGACGCCGAGTACACCACGTACCACCCCAGATCCTCCCGAGGATCACCGATGTGGGCGTACTCCCAATCGATGAGACGATGCGACCCATCGATTGGGTCAAGCAGGATGTTGGCGGGCTGGAGGTCTCCGTGTTGCAGCACCAAGTCCATGGGTGGCGGTCGATGGGCGTCGAGCCACGCCCCCAAATAGCGCATGGTGGGATTCGACTCCACCAACGTGCGTTCACTCTGCGACCACAGTGCGTTGGTGGTGTCCATATAGGAGTCCCAATTGGCAGGACGAACCATGGAAGTGGGCATCACCGCCAGATCTACTTGCGGCACACGCGCCATGGTGTCCACAAACGCGTCTCGGTGACTCAGACAGCGAGGATCGTCAGCGGGCGTATCGGAGGCCAGCAGTTTGCCCAGTTGTGATTGCAACGATGGACCGGCGCAGAACTCCAGCACGATGGCCTTGGTGCCCAGGTGCTCCCCGGTGGCGTCGTAGTGCAACGCCGCTGGCATCGCCACCGTGTTTACCTTCGACAGGCACTGCAGTACAGCCCACTCGGCGTCCCGATCGGTGACCAGCATGGTTTTTTCCGGCGGCGGATCGCCACGCAGCACCAGCGTCTCGGTGACCCCGTTGCTCCATTGCACTTCGGCGCGCCCCATCACCCGGCTGTAACCACCGGTCATCAGCTCGTAGCTGTGCACCTTGGCGGTGTCGTTGGGCCGGACGGTGGCCAGGAACGCTTCCAATCGGGCCGGCATTGCCTCTAGGTCGTGCACGGGCACCCCTCATGAGTCGGTCGCTGACGTTGCGGTGTGATCGCCCCTCCATCAAAAACTTCGGCGATCATGCCAGCGCACCGCCCGCCCACCAGCGCCCGAACATGGGCTCGAGGGCACTCAACACCAGTTCCACGATGAGCCCGCTGGGCGGCGCCACATACGTGAATACGCCATACCCCTCATCGGGTGGTTTCTGGGCAGCAACCAATGTCCATCCATGGTTCAGCAGCGCAGCTGTCTCAGCGGCCACGTCATCCACCCATACGCCAGTGTGATGAGCGCCGGGAGACACCGATCCATCCCATACCGTTCCCGGGGCGCCCTGCAACAACTCGAGGTGATGGGGACCATCAGCGGAATAGGTGAAACGCAGGGGCACCGTTTGTAGCCCATCATCGGGGGTCCACACCGACTGTTCACGCTCCTGCACCGAGCACCACGACACACCAAGCGGACTACCCATCTCGGCCATGGCGGCATCGATGTCCGGCACTCGGATACCAAGATGATAGGTGCGCGTGTAATCAATCATCGGGCCAAGATGGTGACACCGGAAATACCGGGTGCGCCGTACACATGGGTATAGGCCGTCCTTGGCTCTCCCGGCACCTGCCGTTCACCAGCGTCGCCGCGCAACTGCAACACGTTCTCGTACACCTGTCGCAGTCCCGATGCCCCAATTGGCTCACCGTTGGCCAGGCATCCGCCGTCGGTGTTCACCGGCAAGCGGCCTCCAATTTCGGTATCGCCATTGGCCAGCATGTGCTCCTGCTCGCCGTGTTCACAGAACCCGTTCTCGGCCATGTGCATGATTTCGGCGCCTGCCTCGGTGTCTTGCAACTGGGCGAGGTCGATGTCCTCGGGGCCCATGCCGGCCATTTCGAACGCCGCTTTTGACGTGTCCACCGTGGGCCCGGCGTTGTGTTCCAACGCAATGGATGGGGCCAATACTTCGAAGCTGCCAAAACGACGGGAGCGAACCACCGCCGCCTTGAGAAACACGGGACGGTCCGTATACAGATGGGCCTTGTCGGCCCTACACAGCACCAGCGCCACGCCCCCCATGACCCAGCCGTTCTGCATCACCGAGCCGAAGGCCTTCCCGGTCAGCGCCGCCCCGACGCCGAGCGCCGAGTAGGTGACGGCGATGCCGAGCACGTAGAGGCCGGAGAGGAGCGCCGCCTGGCCTCGGGAGCCGGCCTTGCGGGCCCCGAAGATGGAGACGGTGATGGGGATGAGCGGGTAGACGCAGGGGGTGAGGCTGGTGAGGACGCCGCCGGCGAAAGCCGCCAGGTAGGCGAACCAGGAGCCGCGGCCGAGCAGGTCGCCGAGCGCGAGATCGCCCTTGGGTCCGGTCGAGCCGGCCCCCACCATGTCGGGCAACCAGAGGACCGCGATGAAGACGGCGAAGGCGAGGGCGATCCGGCTCAGGTTCTTGGTGGTCCGCACGTCTCGTCTCCTAAACCAAAAACGTCTGTTTCGCCCGGGATTTGTGTCGTGACTCCCTTGACCGGCCGGGACCTTTGAAGATACATGACTGTCTCTGTCCAGTATTCCCCCGGGCCGGACGGATCCCGAACTGCGAGGCACTCGTTCGCGATGAAGCTGCCGATCTACATGGACAACCACGCCACCACCCCGGTCGATCC
>JANYHQ010000085.1 GCA_025358985.1 Acidimicrobiales bacterium | reverse complement strand
CCCTGGCGGCCACACAGGAACTGCGTATCGACGGCCGCCTCGAAGTCCTTGGAGGCCGCGCCCGCCTCTTGGCCACCCCGCAAAATCTAGAAACCAGTCGCCTGGTGATCGTGGTGGGCTCCTCGCTGTCTCGAGAAGACGACACCAAAGGCCGATTGGCGGTGGCCTTTCTCATTGCCGGTTTCATCATGGTGGCGTTGATTGCCGCGGGCGGATGGGCACTCATCGGCGCAGCTCTGCGACCGGTGCGCAGGATGACTGATGAGGCGGCATCGATAACGGGAGCCAACCTCGATCGGCGACTGGTGTTACCGGGACGCACCGACGAAATTGCCCACCTAGGCGCCACACTCAACTCGATGCTGCAACGTATCGAATCGTCATTTCAGCGCGAACGAGCTTTTGTAGACGATGCCAGCCACGAGTTGCGAACACCGTTGACCATCATGCGTGGTGAGCTGGAATTGGCCCTGGCACACCCTGGTGATGGCGCGGAAACCGAAGCCACACTGCGCAGCCTGCTCGATGAGGTGGAGCGGCTTACCCATCTGGCTGAGGATCTACTGGTTCTCGCTCGCGCTGGCGCACCCCACCGTGAGCCTCATTCCTTCGATACGGAATTGCTAACCGCAGCCACCATGGCAGCGGGCCGAGTGGGACGAGCGGGGCACGCCGGACGAAACGACGATCGCCACATTCACGTCGACGTGTCCGGTGACGCCACGATGGTGGCGGTGCCGCAGCCCGCGGTTGAACGAATTGTCACCAACCTGCTCACGAACGCTCAACGGTTCGCCATATCATCAGTACGCATAAGGGTTGGATCGGCGGCCAGCGACCCTGGTGAACCTGCATTTGCGGAAATCGTGGTGGAAGACGATGGGCCGGGATTTCCCGAGGAGTTTCTGCCACGGGCATTCGAACGTCTCACGGTGAGTTCCGGGTCGCGCACCCGTAGCCATGGGGGAACCGGACTGGGGCTGGCCATCGTGGATCAACTGGCCACCACATGGGGCGGGACGGCCACTGCCGCCAACCACTCCACCCTGGGCGGTGCGGTGTTGCGGGTCCGCCTGCCGATGCCGCCGACCACCGCCACCGCCGCCAACGGCGACTGACCAACGCCAACTGACCAACGCAAAACGCCCCCGAACGATGCCCGGATGGACCGGTTCGTCGGGGACGTTCGGGGGGACCGAGGAGGACATTCAGCCCGTGGTGACACCTCGGGCACCGAGTTGGACCGTGCCCTGTTTGACTACGTCGCCCCTGCGCCAGGTGATCGCCACCTTGTCATCGGGCTTCTTACCGCGTACGACGGTCACCAATCCACTGGACGTGGTGACGGGCTTGGCGTCGAAGTCCGTGATCACATCACCGGGTTGCAGGCCTACGTTCTCCGCCGGCGAACCGGGCTGTACCTGAACCACCAGCACACCCTTGGCCGCCGACAGACCGTACTGATCCTGTAGTTCCTTGGTCATGGTCTCGGTGGATACGCCCATGAAGGCAGACGCTGCCAGTTTGGAGCCGCCCTTCTGTATGGCGGCCAATACCGGTTGGATGCGATCGATGGCGATGGCGAAACCGATGTTGTTGGAGTTCTGGATGATGGCCGTGTTCATACCCACCACCTGCCCATCGAGGTTCACCAACGGTCCGCCGGAGTTGCCCGGGTTGATGGCTGCATCAGTTTGGATGAGGCCCTTGAACTCCGACGACTGATCACTGATGTCACGATCCAGGGCCGACACGATGCCGGTGGTGACGGTGGGACCACCTTTGAGGGCCAGCGCATTTCCGATAGCCACCACCGGATCGCCAACGGCCAGCGAGGATGATTTCCCGAGCGTCGCAGCGATGAGGTTGGTGACACCGGCCACCTTGATGAGCGCCACGTCGTTGTCGGGGTCAGTGCCTACCAGCGTGGCTGCCTTCTGGGTTTGATCGGCAAATGTCACCTTGATGGACGTGGAATTGGCAATGACGTGGTTGTTGGTGAGGATCAGCCCGTCCTTGGAAATGACGAGGCCCGATCCTGCGCCACTCGACGGTTCCACCCCCGAGAAACCATTGGACGCCGAGGTGTCGAATCCTTTGGTGTTGATCGACACCACCGAAAGCCGGACCTTTTGATACGCCGCTTGCAGGCTGCTGGTGTTGTTGTTGTTGTTGTTGTTGTTGGAATACACCACCCCATCTCGTTCCACTGCTGCCGTGGCGGTGGAGTTGGTGGCTGGGTTGACGGCGGCTGAGGCCGCTTTGGCCCCTACCGAAGCGCTGGACGAAGTACTGCGGTCGTTGTTGCGAGTAGCCAGCACCGCTCCACCGGTGATGCCGCCACTGATCAACGCACCGAGGAGCCCACCCACCAAAGCTGGGCGTGCCCATCCCTGGCGAGACGGTGGTTGTGGTGGCTCGATGTAGGCGGGGCCAGCGGCGGGCGGCAACGGTGGCGAAGGGGGGGGCTGAGACACAGTTAATTCGGCTGATTCGATGTCGGGCGCAGTCCACGTTGGTCGCCACCGCGCAGCATCGCTGGCTTCTGGGGTTACTTCAGCAGTTGATACTTCGGGTGAAAATGGGGGGACATAGTCGTCACTCACGGGAACCTCCGGCTCGCTCATGTTGACATTGTTGACAGTTCAACCGTGAGAGACCGATGAATCACCATCATTGGTCTGAGGAGAGGCTGAGCAACGACGCCCGTGTCACCACAGCATCGAGCATCGCCTCGGTGAGCTTGCCTGTGAAGGTGTTTTGTTGGCTTGGATGATACGAACACACCACGCTCACCACACGACCGTCGGGCAGCGACCCGGCGGCTTCCACTCCATGCCCGAATGTGGGGCGCGGGCGGATGTCCAGCTCCGGAGCAATTACATCGTATGCAAACTTACCGAGTGCCAAAATGACTCGGAGTTGTGGCAGCGCCGCCATCTCCCGGCGCAGAAACGGTAGACACCGATTGCGTTCATCCGGTGTTGGTTTGTTGGCTGGCGGTGCACATCGCACGGCGGCTGCCACCCAAGAGTGATGCAGCCTCAGACCGTCATCCACGTAGCTGCTGGTGGGTTGGTTGGCGAGACCAGCGCGATGAAGGGCGCGGAACAACCAGTCGCCTGAGCGGTCACCGGTGAACACTCTTCCGGTGCGGTTGGCCCCATGAGCGGCGGGCGCCAAGCCCAGCACCATCACCGTTGCGTCAGGATCACCGAACCCCGGAACCGGCTTCCCCCAGTACTGCTCTTCGCGGTGCGCCTTCTTGCGCTCACTGGCCACCAACTCGCGCCATTCCACCAGACGAGGACACGCGCGACATGCGCAGATATCTGCGTCGAGACGGGCCAGCGGAGAATCCATTTCCACATGGTGGCACTCCGCGGGTGCCCACTTGGAGCAGGGGATTCGGTAGGGTCTCGGGCGTCATGGCCCGATCGGTACCCCCTCCTCCCACGCTTGTTCTGCTCGTACGTCACGGGCAGACTCCCACCACCGGCACGGTGCTGCCCGGGCGGGCCAAGGGTCTGCACCTTTCCGACGCAGGCTGCGCACAGGCAATGGCCGTAGCCGAGCGGCTGAGCTCAGTACGCAAGATCGACGCCATCTACGCTTCACCTCTAGAACGAGCCCGCGAAACGGCGGCTCCGCTGTCCAAGGCACTGAAGCTCGCAGTCCGAATCGAACGAGGCCTGGTGGAATGCGACTTCGGCGACTGGACCGGGCGAAATCTCAAAGAGCTCTACAAACTTCCGGAGTGGACCACGGTTCAGCGGTACCCCAGCGGATTTCGATTCCCCAATGGCGAATCTTTCGCAGAAATGCAGACCCGTATGACGGGCGCCATCGCCAAACTCGGCGAACGCCATCGCGGCGGCACCATTGCCGTGTTCAGTCACGCTGACCCCATCAAGGCTGCGGTGGCCCACGCGCTGGGCACGCACCTGGACATGTTCCAGCGGATATCCATCTCCACGTGCTCCGTTTCGGCCATCTCCTTCAGTCCGCACGGCCCCAGCGTGCTCACTGTCAACGAAACCGGGGATCTAGGTACGCTGAGGCCGTCATGAGTACGTCATTCGACCTCACCGATATCGACCGATTCGTGGCGGGAGCCACCGGCATCCCGGGGGCCAGGACGTTCTACCTGCAAGTGGCCTCGGGGTCTACGGTGCTGTCGTTCAAATGCGAGAAGGCCCACGTCGACGCCCTCTCCCAAGCCCTCACCACCCTGCTCGGTGATCTACCGCCCGTGGCAATAGACCGAGAAGCTTCGAGTACGACATCGCTGAGCGCCCCCGTCCTGGCTGAATGGTCCGTTGGCTCCATTGCGTTGGGGTACGAAGCGCCCACCGATCGCATCATGGTGGTGCTTGAAGAATTCGCCAGTGCAGACGACACGGAGCACGACGTTGATGACGTTGGCCGCACCGGTGGACAAGCCCGATTCCCCATCTCACGAAGGCAAGCCAAGACCTTTGCTGAGGCTGGATCGGTGCTGGTACGCGCCGGCCGCCCAGCGTGCCCGGTGTGTGAATCACCCATTGATGCAGTGGGATACAGCTGCGTGTGCTTCAACTGACCAGGCACAACCGTGAGCACTGAACACCCCGTGGATTCTGAACACCCCGTGGATTCTGAACACCCTGTGGATTCTCAACACCCTGGGGACCTCGATGTGTTGCGTGACGGAACCATGGTCGTGGAAGGTCGCATGCCTTGGAGTTCCAACGCCACGTTCTTGGTGACATTGCACCCATGTACGTCCCCGGTGGCCTCCGACGAGGGTGACAAGGACCAAGAGTCCGAAGGCCTTCCCCCGCTGGCCCTCCATGCCGTCAGAGGTATCTACAAGCCAGGGAAAGGCGAGCGTCCACTGTGGGATTTTCCCAACGGTCTGTTCCGTCGCGAAGTGGCGGCGTATGAATTGTCGGCCTGGCTGGGGTGGGATGTCATCCCACGCACCGTTACCCGTTCCGGCGAGTACGGAAAGGGCTCGGTGCAAACGTTCATCGATGCTGATTTCGCCAAGCACTACTTCACGTTTCTCGAAGACGAGGCCTGGCACCACCAACTTCGGACGATGGCCACCTTCGACGTACTGGCCAACAATGCCGACCGAAAGGGCGGTCATGTACTGCTCGATGGTGCCGGGCATCTGTGGGGCATCGACAACGGTTTGTGCTTTCACGATGAGCCAAAATTGCGCACCGTCATTTGGGATTTTGCCGGTGAGGCAGTTCCCGAGTCGTTGTTGGCTGATGTGGCCCGTCTGGCCGACGCAGAGGACGACGATCTCGGCGATCTGGTGACTCTGCTGGACGAGACGGAGCTGGCCGCCATGCGGCGTCGGGCCCAGCGCCTTCTCGGACGACGAGAACTGCCCGCACCCCAGTCCGATCACGCCTACCCATGGCCGCTGGTGTGACACCAACCGTCAGCGGCCACGAGGCGACAGTTCAGTACGGGCCAGATCGTGCCGATACTTTGCCCGATGAGTCTGGACGAGCCCCCATCACCTGCCCGTACCGTCCCGTGTCGCCCGTGGACAGCGGCCCCCCTGGCCATTCTCAGTATGGTGGGCGGGGCCAGCTTTGCCGGCGAACTGGCGGCAGGACAATGGCTCTGGGCTACCGCCGCGGCCGCTGGCGCCCTGTCTTGGGGCACCCTCTTGGTTGTCCGACTGGCGGCCCACGTCCGCATTGACGCCGACTCGATGGCATTCAGGTTGAGCGGCCAGAGCGCAACCGTAGGGCGACGTAAGGCCGAGCGAGCATCGAAGCAAAGCGGAGAAGCGCAGCTCCAGAGTGGCGGACGGGAATCACACGTTGCCTACGCCGATGTGGCCCAAATTCTTCGGACCTCGGTGAACCGATTCGGCTTCGACGTCCGCGTGACCACCCGTGATGGTCACACCATCCCCGTAGCCACCAACATCTTGGCGGGTCGGGCCAGTGCGCTGGTGGAAGCCATCGAATCAGCGGTGGCCGGTGGCCGACGCAAGCCCGTACTCGGGCTCGACCGACGCTTGGTGCACACCGGGGTTGGGTCACAGACCCGTGTGTCAGAGTCGTCGTGACGTAGGAACGGCCTTTGGTAGTGCACTCCGTCTCTCCCCGTGGGACGCAGTGCACGAGGAGTCAGGCCTCGACCCGACGAATTACGGCAGTGTGACCGCCCCGGTCTCGGCCCCCTGAACGAGCTTGGCGTACTTGGCCAGAACTCCCGTGGTGTAGCGGGGCTCGGGGAGCTTCCAGTCGGCCTTGCGGCTGATGAGTTCGGCGTCCTCCACGAGAACGTCGAGGGCCCGGTTGGGCACATCAACCCGGATGATGTCGCCATCGCGCAAGAACGCAATGGGCCCACCGTCGACAGCCTCGGGGGCCACGTGACCGATACAGAATCCCCAGGTGCCGCCGGAGAAGCGACCGTCGGTGATGAGCGCACATGAACTGCCCAGCCCGGCCCCCTTCATGGCCCCCGTGATGGCCAGCATCTCGCGCATACCGGGACCACCCTTGGGTCCCTCGTATCGGATGACCACCACGGAACCGTGTTCGATGGTGCCGCCCAGGATGGCGTCCATGGCGGAATCCTCACCCTCGAATACCCGGGCCGGTCCTTCGAAGTTCATCTGGTCCTTGGTGAGACCAGCCACCTTCACCACACTGCCCTTGGGTGCCAGCGAACCGTGCAACACCACGATGCCAGCATCGGCATGGATGGGATTGCTGAGTGGGTGGATCACCAGACCGTCGGGGGCGGGCGGGTTCATGGCTTCGAGGTTTTCACCCATGGTCTTGCCGGTGACGGTGATGCAGTCACCGTGCAGTAGACCAGCATCGAGAAGATGCTTCATGACGACGGGGATGCCGCCCACGGCATCGATGTCGGACATGTGGTACTTGCCGCCGGGCTTGGTGTCGGCGATATGGGGGATGCGGGCGCCCACCCGATTGAAGTCCGACAAGGAGAGCTCCACTCGGGCCTCGTGGGCAATGGCCAGG
>JANYHQ010000052.1 GCA_025358985.1 Acidimicrobiales bacterium | reverse complement strand
CGGCGATGTCCGCCAGGAACCGGTGCGCCACATCGAGCGCGCAACGATTGGCCGACACCCGCTGGAGGCTGCCGCATACCGTGAGAACCCGAGTGATCATCGGCGACCACCCTATTGGGCAGCCTCCATGCCACTATCGCGAATTGTGAAGAGATCGCTCAAGCTCACCTTGGTGACGACCGAAGTATCGGGTACGGCCCACCTCCCCCGGGTGAGCTCCGATCACGACCGGCGTGCAGACTCCCCCTCGTCTAGCAGCCGGTCGTGGCGCGTCTCGACCCAGTACTGTGAACCCATGGCGATCACCAAAGGTTCCAAACAACTGGTGGCCGAGGCGTCGGCCCGGGTCCGTGGGCTCACCGTGCCCGAAGCCCAAGCGTTACTCAACGACGCCGTATCGGTCACGTTCGTGGATCTTCGAGACCCACGTGAACTCGAACGTGAAGGCATGATCCCCGGTGCATTCCACGCCACTCGGGGCATGTTGGAATTCTGGGTGGACCCCGACAGTCCGTATTTCAAACCGGTGTTCGGCGAGGATCGGCAGTTCGTGCTCTATTGCGGTAGCGGTTGGCGTTCGGCCCTGGCTGCGGCCACCATGATCGACATGGGTTTTGAACCCAGCAAGGTGGCACACCTCGATGGTGGCTTCACCGCTTGGAAGCAGGCCGGCGCCCCGGTCGAGGAGAAACCCAATAAGCCGCCCAAGCCCACCAAGGCCTGAACCGTGACCGTTTCGCCGGACCCCCTGGCCAGTTTCCGCCTTGATCACCAAGTGGTGCTGCTCACCGGAGCATCGTCGGGTATCGGCCACCGCTTTGCTCAAGTACTCCACGGTGCTGGTGCGCAGGTAGTAGTGGCGGCACGCCGCTTGGACCGCCTCCAAGATCTCGTGTCAATGCTGCCGGGCAGTGTGGCGGTGGCCACTGATGTGGCCAATGACGATGATTGCGCCAGCCTGGTGCTCACCACCATGGAACGCTTCGGGCGTATCGATGTGCTTATCAACAATGCCGGCACCACGGTGAACCATCCTCCCGAATCTGAACCCATGGACGAGTGGCGCAAGGTGATGGCGGTCAATCTCGATGGCGCGTTTCACCTGGCGCAGTTGTGTGCCAATTCATGGATGCTGGCCAACGGTGGCAACATCGTGAACGTGGCCAGTGTGCTGGGCATGGTGAGCAGCGGCCGCCTCACCCAGGCCAGCTATGCGGCGTCCAAGGGGGCTCTCATCAACGTCACTCGCGAGCTGGCTTGCCTGTGGGCCAGACGGCACGTTCGGGTCAATGCACTGTGCCCGGGATGGTTCCGGTCCGAGCTCACCGATGAACTCACCGGAAACGAAGGGGGCATGAAGTACCTCCGCCAGCGCACCCCCATGGGTCGCCTAGGTGACGCCCACGAGCTCGACGGTGCGTTGTTGTTTCTGTGTTCGTCAGCGTCGTCGTTCATGACCGGTCAAACCCTGCTGATCGACGGTGGATGGGCAGCCCAATAACAGCCACAGGGCGGGTGGCTTCGATGCATCTGTTCAGCGTTCACGGGCTTGGCATCGTTGGCGCCGTGGGCCGAATGGGGGTGGACCGCGTGCATCTGAGGCGGACGCAGGGCTTGGTATTCTGGAAACTGTTGGGCACTGGTGACGGTCGTACGTTCACAGTGCGTGACGCTGATCCCACCACGTGGGGTCTCTTTTGTGTCTGGGATAGCGACGATGCGCGGCAAGCGTTCATCCGGTCGCCCACCATGCGGGGGTGGGGCCATATTGCGGACGAGGTGTGGTCAGCTGATCTCACGCCGCTGCGGTGGAAAGGGGCGTGGTCGGGGCATAGCCCATTCGATGGCAATGAACGCGGCGTGGATGACGGAGGTCAGGTGGCGGCATTGACCAGGGCTCGTATCAAGGTGGGGCAGTGGCGAACGTTCTGGGCGGCCGTGCCGCCTGTGGCGGTAACCGCCGCGCACGCACCCGGTCGACGCTTCGCCATCGGCATCGGTGAGGCGCCCGTGGGGTTACAGGCCACCTTCAGCGTCTGGGACAACTCCGCCGCGCTCGACGCTTTCGCATACGGCACAGACACTCATCGCCACGTCATCCGTCGCACCAACACATCGGGTTGGTACGCCGAAGAGATGTTCACCCGCTTCGCCATCACCGCTACCAGCGGAACGGTGGGCGGAGTGGTGGTGTAAAAAGAACGTATGCAGTCCATCAGTGCACGTATGGAAGGGGGCACGGACCCGGTGGAGCTGCGGCGTTTGGCCATAGTGGCGGCTGGGATTGGAGTGTTGTCCCAAATTGCGCTGCCATTGATCCACGGGTATGGCCGTACGGTGGTCACCATCTTGTCCGTACTGGCTCTGTTTGCGGCGGCTGTGCTCCATTCGCTGAGCGAGTCGGGCCAGGCCACGTTGATGGCGTTGTTGATCCTGGTGGGCGGCGGCTTGCTGGTGGAAGCGGTGGGGGCCGCCACCGGGTTTCCGTTTGGCGCCTACGACTACACGCGTAGTCTTGG
>JANYHQ010000066.1 GCA_025358985.1 Acidimicrobiales bacterium | reverse complement strand
GAGTTGGGCATCCACCCATCGCGTATCCGCGTCATCGTGGACACCACACGCGAGTTGGGGCTGGGGCAAACCACCGGCTCGCGTGGCACGTTGATGGGGGCGGGCTCGGTGATGCACGCCTGCCGGGCGGCCATCGCTGATGGATGCCGCACCGAGGTGGACTACGAGGGTGAATGGCGCATCGACTGGACCAACTCACTGTCGGAGGGATTGGAGCATCCGGTGATCCATTCGGCCTTCGGCTACGCCGCCCAAGTGGTGATTGCCGACCCCCACACGGGCAAGGTGGAGCGGGTACTGGCTGCGCATGATGTGGGGCGAGCGGTGAATCCGCAATTGTGTGAGGGGCAAATCGAGGGCAGTGTCCATATGGGTTTGGGCTATGCCCTCACCGAAGATTTTCCGGCCGATGAGTTGGGTATGCCCACCAACATGACGCTGCGTTCGCTGGGCATCATCCGCCCCAAGGACATGCCCCCGGTGGACACCATATTGGTGGAGGTGCCCCAGCCCAATTCGCCCTATGGCGTTAAGGGTGTTGGCGAAATTGGCCTGGTCCCCACCAGTGGGGCGGTGGCCGCGGCGCTACACATGGTGGACGGGGTGTGGCGCAACCGTCTTCCCTTGGGTCTGCCGAGCGAGGGCTAGCTCTCATCCAGGCAATACCCCATTTCCAGATAGGAATTATCAGGTATTGTATCCCGCATGCCCGCCACGCTCCTTGCCACTCGTCCCCCACTGGCCGCAGTGGGCAGTGTTGCGTCCCTGGTGAATGTCACCAAGGTGTTCGGGAAGGGGCCTTCCGCCACCACGGCATTGGCACCGGTGTCACTGGATGTGGCCCCCGGTGAGTTCGTCACCATCGTGGGGGCATCGGGCTGCGGTAAGTCCACCATTTTGAACCTGCTGGCGCAATTGGATCGCCCCACCACCGGTGAGGTCTTCATCAACGCCAGCCGCTCATTGATGTTCCAGGAGGCAGCGCTGTATCCATGGCTCACCGCCGCTGGCAACATCGAGTTGGCCCTACGCCTACGCAAGGTGGCGTCCAAGGATCGTCGGCCTCGGGCGCTGGAGTTGCTGGCCCAGGTTCATCTGTCGGGGTGGGCGGACAAGCGTCCCCATGAATTGTCGGGCGGCATGCGCCAGCGGGTGGCCCTGGCCCGCTGTTTGGCGTCGGACCCCGATCTGTTGCTGCTCGATGAGCCGTTCGGGGCGTTGGACACGGTCACCAAGAGCCTTCTTCAAGACGAGTTGGTGGCGTTGCGCCAGCGCCGTGGATTTGGCGCAGTTTTGGTGACCCACGATGTGAGCGAGGCAGTGCGCCTCGGTGACCGGGTGGTGGTGATGGGCGGACATCCGGGCCATATTGTGGAGATCCGTAGCCGCCATGATGGTGATCCGGCCGACGCCGTGAGGGTCATCACCGAGCAACTGCGTAACGAGGTGCGGCGTCGCGAAACCGATCAGCGCGACCGGCTCACGGCATGACCATTGTGCGTTCTCGCCTTGTCGCCGCGCTGGTACCCAAGGTGGTGGCGTTGGCCACCGTATTTGGCTCCTGGCAAGCGCTGGTGTGGAGTGGCTGGAAGCCGCAGTACGTGCTGCCCGCTCCGGCCACTGTGTTCAGGGCTTTGAGCAAGTTGGCCACCACGTCGGTGTTTTGGAGCGCGATAGCTACCACGTTACGTCGGGCACTGGTCGGTTATGGGGTGGCCGTGGTCATCGGATCGCTCATAGCTGTCACCGTGGTGCGGTCCAACTGGATGCGTAGTGCCGTAGGTGCACTTATCACCGGATTGCAAACCATGCCATCGATCGCCTGGTTTCCACTGGCCATTGTGTTGTTCAAACTGTCCGAGCAGGCCATTGCCTTCGTCATCGTTCTCGGTGCCGCTCCGTCCATCGCCAACGGGGTGATATCTGGCGTGGACCACATTCCACCGCTGTGGCTGCGCGCCGCTCACACCATGGACGCTCGAGGCGTCTCGCTGTGGCGTCACGTGATTGGCCCGGCCGCTTTGCCGAGTGTCATCGGTGGGCTCAAGCAGGGTTGGGCTTTTGCGTGGCGCAGCCTCATGGCAGGCGAGCTTCTGGTGGTCATCGCCAATCGTCCCTCACTGGGCGCCAAGTTGCAGTTTGCCCGTGAGCTGTCCGATGCGCCGAGCCTCTTGGCCCTCATGATCGTCATTCTCATTCTTGGTATTGCGGCCGACTCTGCCTTTGCCGCCGTCGACCTCCGGGTGCGTGCCCGCCGAGGTCTCCTCATCACTCCTTCCTGACTCACCCCTTACCCCTCACCGGAGATCTCCATGTCCACCCCCGTTGTACAAACGCGTCTACACGCACCTCGACGCAGCGGTCCGCTTCTTGTGGCGGCGATCGCATTGGCCATAGTTACCGGTGGCCTGCCCGCCAAAGGAGCCACCACCACCAAAAAACCAACGAAAAAAGCTGCGGTGGCGACCAACGTGAAGCTGAAATCCGGCAAGCTCCGGTTGGGCCTGTTCCCCAACGTCACCCATGCACCTGCGTTGGTCGGCGTCGAGAAGGGGTTGTACGCGGCGGCGCTCGGACCCGATGTGAAGCTGGAGACCTTCAGCTTCAGTGCCGGTCCGGCCGCTGTGGAGGCACTGTTTTCTGGTGCCATTGACGCCGCCTACGTGGGTC
>JANYHQ010000012.1 GCA_025358985.1 Acidimicrobiales bacterium | reverse complement strand
CGCTGGCGCACCAAGCGACCAACGCTCTCCAGCCCCTGCTGTCCCACCGAAGTGCTGGTGCATACCCGCAATTCCCAACCCCGTGACAGCAGTTGGAGACCCAGGTCCAGATCCTCCACCAGGCAATCCGACCAGGGCTGGCGGCCCAGTTCCAGCAGCGCCGACAGTCTCGTGAACTGACCGTTTCCGCCAAGCCCCGACGAGCCGATGGTGTCGCGGCCCTGCTGGACGAGTTCGGTGAACGAGGTGAACTCGATGTCTTGAAGTCGGCCGATGAGCTTGGTTCGGTTCCGGATGCGTACCAGAATCTGACAGGCCGCCACCTTGGGGTCGAGGAACCAGCGCTGCACTTCATCCACGGCATCGACCTCGATGACACCATCGGCGTCCATCACACAGACGATGACATCTTCGGGCTCCAGCGAGCGGTCTTCGCAGACCGAGACGAGCTTGTTGTACCCATAGTTGAGGGCGGCACCCTTGCCGCGGCGGGCATCAGGAGTGCGGCGCTGCACCAACATCACCCTGTCCGGGTGTTCGGCCCGGTGCTCGGAAACGATGGACGATGTGGCGTCATCACTACCGTCGTCGACCACCATCACGAACGAACGGGGAATTTTGAGCAGTCGGTCCAACGTCGCACCGATGACTCGCTCCTCGTTCAGGCACGGCACCAAGAACACCGCCGTGAACCGCTCTGTGCTTCCGGCGGGCACGGTGCGCTTACGTCTACCGGCCACGATGACCGTGAGCAGGTAACCAACCGACAGCAGCACCACCGTGTTGGCGATGGTGGTGATAACAGTGAGCATAGGAACAGGCCGCGGCCGTCAGCGACCGACAGTACGCCGGGCTACGAAGCGAGCCACCACGACGAGCATGAAGAGAAACATCAGCACCGCCACTGTGACGACCACGCTGGTGATACCGCCGAACCCGTATCCGGAGAGGCCGGCAGCGCCTGTCATCGAGGCCATCCGGAAGGCCGGAAGCCCGAGCGTGCGGGGTTCGTACATGGGTGGATGGACCTCGTGGACAGACGTGACGCTCGGCGGGTGTGAACATTGCATCGTCACAACAGGTGACATGACGAGGAACACGGGCACGTTAGTGCACTCCGAGGGGGGCGACCTCCTACGGTGAGCGTCGACCGACCTCAAGGGCAGAACTCATCAGCGCGCTGATCTTCCGCTAGAGTGAATGCTCATTCACATCCGCCGTCTGCGAGCCCGATCTGGGAGACCCTCTCTGTCTACTGATGATCCGTTCCGGTTTCCCGGGCGTCGACGCCTGGCGGCGGGTCGTCGATTGCTTCCCACCCGCCCGGTTCGGCGGGCGGGGTCAACGCTGTCGGTCACTGCAGCGTTGGCCGCTTTGGCCGATCATTCGGCGGCGGGCGGGGCTGATGCAGCAGTCTTGCTCGATGCGGCACGAGTGGCACTGGGCGCATCCCGGGTAGAGCTCACGCTGATGGACGAGCAGGGAAGTAGGTGGACGAGCCGCACGGTGAGTGAGATTGCCGCCGACCCGGATCTCGTGGTTGATCTCACCGCTGACCTCCCGCTGGTGGAAGTGGGTGGAGAGCATTGGGTGGCGGCCCTGCATCGTCAACGACCCGTGGCGCGAGCGACAGATGACGGACGTTTGTTGGTCGCCCCGCTGCTGTTGCATGGATCCGTCACGGGCATGCTCGGCGCCGTTTGGGACAAGAACAACGCCGACTTGGGCGCCGACGAACTGCACCTAGCCCGCACGGTGGCGCAATTGGTAGCCCTCTCACTGGGCTCGGCCACGCTCACCGCACGGCTGCGCGAAGAGGTTGACTATCGCGATCACAACGCAACTCACGACGCGCTCACGGGCTTGGCCAATCGGCTGTTGTTCGAGGCTGCCGTAGATGACGCTCTGGCCGATGTAGCGAGCTCGCTGGCCACCCCGCAACCGCAAGCCTGTGCACTGTTCATCATCGACATCAACCGCTTCAAGGAGATCAACGCATCGCTTGGCCATCATGTTGGTGATTCAGTGGTGGTGGAGGTCAGCCGCCGAATTGTGGAGGCGTTGCCGCCCCAGTCGATGGTGGCGCGCATTGGTGGCGATCAGTTCGCGGTGTTGCTGCCCGACATAGGGGCAAGCGCAGCGGCCGGGTTGCCACCGGAGCGCAGCCGCAGTGTTGCGGCGGGCGCAGTGGAAGTGGCGCGAACCATCCTCGATGCCGTCAGCGAAATTGTGGAACTCGACACCATCGAAGTACCGGTAGGTGTCGCTATCGGGGTGACGGTGGCTCCGTTACACGGCGGCACCCGTCAGTTCCTACTGCGTCGAGCCGACGTGGCCATGCACGCAGCCAAGGAGCAACGACAATCGGCGGTGCAGTTGTACACCCCCGAGCACGAACAGGTGAGCACCCGGCAGCTGTCATTGGTGGCTGATCTGCGTAGGGCGTTGGACGGCGATGAACTCGAAGTTCATTACCAACCCAAGAGCACCATCGTCACCAATCAGGTGGTGGGCGTGGAGGCGTTGGTACGTTGGCGTCATCGAGACCTGGGCCATATTGCTCCGGACGAGCTGATCCCCCTGGCCGAGCACACCGGTCTCATCACTGATCTCACCCGATTCGTGCTGCGGACCGCCCTCGACCAGTGCGCCACGTGGAACCGTCAGGGCATGCCGCTGCACGTGGCCGTAAATCTTTCGGCACAGTTGTTGTGTGATGAAGGGCTTCCATCGGAGATTGCTGCAGCGTTGCAACGCGCTGGGGTGGCGGGACCGTCGTTGACGCTGGAGATCACGCTGCTGCTGAGCGATCCGGCGCGCGAACTGCCAGCAGTCGTCGCTGGACTTTCCGGACTTCAGGCCCCGGTGTCACGTTGGTGGATGCTGCCACGGGATTGTTCGACCACGCCGCGTGAGTGGCCGGCAGCCTTGCGTC
>JANYHQ010000743.1 GCA_025358985.1 Acidimicrobiales bacterium | reverse complement strand
AGGTCTACTTACCCATACGCACCTCCGATGGGCAGCAACTCGTCTACGAGCAATACGAGACGTACACCTCAATCACCGGCAACAGCCGACGTCTGCTGTGGCGCTTAGCGCTACCACTGGGTGCCGGGCTGGCCCTGCTGTGGCTGACTCAGCTTCCGCTGGCCCGGTCACTCGCCAAACGGGTAGGCCGTGCCGAAGGCGAGCGGGCCACACTGCTCGAACAGGCGATGACTGCCTCGGAGCGTGAGCGCGAACGTATCGCCGCCAACCTTCACGACGGGGTGGTGCAAGACCTCGCGGGGCTCACGTACGAGCTCTGGGCCACCACCGCGGCAACGCCACCGGGTGAACTACGAGACAGCCTGGAACGTTCTGCTGGCATCGCCCAAAACAGCATGAGACGGCTCCGATCGTCCTTGGTTGACCTTCACCCACCCACGGTGCATGCCCTCGGGTTAGCTGAAGCGATTGACGCAGTTGCTCAACCATTGCGGCGAGACGGAATCGACGTGGAGGTGGCAATCAGCCTTCCGATACTTGATGCAGAAGTCGAATCAATCCTGTATCGCAGTGCCCAGGAATTGCTGCGAAATGTCCACGAGCACGCTCATGCAACGAGAGCGTCGGTTACCAGCGAGGTCAAAGCACGGAGCATCGGACTCAAGATCACTGACGACGGTGCCGGATTTTCGGAAAGTACGCGCGCCGATCGTTCCAATGCTGGGCATCTCGGTATTGAGCTACAGCGAGCGCTCGTCGCCAGAGCGGGTGGAACCCTCACCGTTACGTCGTCACTGGGCGCCGGGACGGTTGCCACCGTCGAGCTTCCGCTGTGATCGAGATGTTGCTGTGATCGACGTGCTGTTGTGCGACGACCACACCGTGGTGCTCGCCGGACTGGAACGACTCGTGTCGACCTTTGCCGGCATTCGGGTGGTCGCCACCGCCGTTGACGGTGCGTCTGCGGTTTCCGCCGCCCATATCCATCATCCCCATGTGGTGCTCATGGATCTCCGTATGCCTGGCATGGACGGCATCGAAGCCACCCAACGGATCACCGCGGAGGTACCCGGTTGTGAGGTGGTGATCCTCACGTCCTTCTCAGACCGTCACCGCATCAAACGCGCATTGGCGGCTGGCGCCATTGGGTATCAGTTGAAGGACGCCACACCGCAAGAAATCGAGGCGGCCATTCGTGCCGCCGCCGCAGGTGAGGCCCCGTTGGGCCCCAAGGTGGCAATGGTTCTGGTGAAGGGTGTGGCCGATCCTGATGAAGCGCTCAGCCCTCGCGAGACACAAACGTTGGCCTTGGTGGCCAATGGGTTGGCTAACAAACAAATAGGTCGCAAGCTCGGAATCACCGAGGCCACTGTAAAGGCCCATCTCACATCCATCTTCCGATCCATCGGGGCCCAAAATCGCACTCAGGCCGCCCGCTGGTACGAACGCCACCACGGTGACCAGGAATGAAGTCCCCGGCCCGTCGACAGGTGATTGGTCTTATCGTAAGCATACTTATGATAAGTGGTTCGCTACCCGCTGATGCTTCGCAGGGAGGCTCCAGCGGATCGGGTTCCGGTGGTTCCGGGTCATCCGGCTCCAGCGGATCAGGCACCAGCGGATCAGGCTCAGGATCCGGAGGGACGCCCCGCACCACGGTGCAGGAAACCGATCAAAGAGAGGACCATCCTCCTGACAGCCTTGCCCCGTCAACCACGGGTGTCACCCGTACCACACCACCGGTGGTCGTGCCCGCTCCTCCACCCACTGCGATCACCACGCGCCCAATCGTCCCCGCTTTCGAGGAACAGCACATTGTGAAGGTGACATCGTGCGCCAAACTTGCCCTTTCACTCGATGTCCGTGCCGACTCCCAGGAGATTCGTATCCGCACCACAATGAGGCCCAAGAGCCTGTCCACGTGGATCACCATAATCTTGCAGGACCGTCGGATTGCCTGGAAGGGGCCTGCCCGACGGGGTGAAGTGGACCAGCGCATCACCAACCTGGCCGGTTCCGAGGTCATTGCCGTCCGGATGAGCAATCCGCAGGGAGCGGTGTGTACCGCCGAGATAGTGCTTTCTGCGTAGGCAACTTGATGGGGAGGCCAATTCTTCAACGTGACTCATGCTGAGCGTCAGGTCGACGTGTCGAAACCTAGCTCGGGGCGCTAGTACCCACACCTCAGATAGCGCGCTCGTCTTGGCTGGCAGCGGTTGAAACGGCCAAATCGGCGCAAAATTCAGCGCAAACGGTTTTTCGCTGCGATAGCGATTTTCACTAGCTTTTGCCGCACCGGCGCTTTTTGAAGTCTGCTGCGAAGGAGTTACTCGCTTCATAGAGGTACTTAGCATTAACGATGGTGTAGTCGAACTCGCCAGACAAATCGAAACGCAAATACTGCGATGATTTGGTCTGGCTGGTATCGAATGCTGCGATAGCGCATTAGCCCTTCAAGTCGGCGTTCATGCCCACGACGTCGAACGTCTTCAGCGGCAATGAAAAGACCCCAACGGAGCGAGGAGGTACGGTCCGCAACAGTGATGCCTTGTCGGTATGGTCGGTAGGGATCAACGAGATACTCATGGTTTTCTCGCTGGTGTTGATGAATACCTGTATTGACCCTCGCCCGCGTCAGCGCGTCCGATAGCCGAGGCCGCGCCCCTCCGCAATCGCACCTGTCCAGGCGCTGAGTTCAGCGGCCATCGCGGCAGGACACCTATGTGTGGCTGCTTCCAGACCCACGACGTTGGCCAGTGCTCCTAATGCGATGGCGGCGCGGCGATGCGCCCCCAGGTCCCATTGGACGCTGGCGAGGCGCTCCAAAGCCGTTGCTTGATGTACCAGGTCATGGGCGTCCACGGCCGTCTCCAAAGCGTTCTCGAGGAAGGCGATCCGGTTGTTTAGCGTACTGAGGTCGGCGAGCCGGAAAAAGCTCCTGGCGAGGCAGCGCCAATCGCCCACGGAGCGAAACATGTCAACGGTCTCGGTAAGGGCATCGTGGGCGTCGAGTCCTCCAGTGAGCACAGCCTGGCTGAACATCGCATGGGCGAGTTCCTGGAGGTTGCCGCTCGCCGTGGCATAGGCCACGCATTGCGCAGCCCAGGTTACGGCTTCATCGGTACGGTGCTCGGCCATCGCTGCAGTGGCGGCCATCATGTTTCGGCAGTTATTGGCGTGCATGGCGTCGCCTGCCAGTGCATACGTCTGCTCAGATGACTCGAACATAGCAATGGCGCCAGGTGCATCGTGAAGGTCATCGCCGCGCAGTGCGATGCCCTTGCCTTGCCGCACGGATGCAAGCTGCCAGAGGTCGTCCAGCTTGGTGGCCAGGCGTTCGGCTACGTCGAGGTGCACGAATGCCTCTTGAGGTGAGCGGTAAGCCGCCGCCCACCCGGCCAGGTGATGAGCGCATAGCTGTGACGCCTCGTCGTTCATGATCTCCAACCCCCGCGAGGCCAGCGTGGCGATCAGGTTGAGATCGCTATAGCTCACCGCCATGCCGATTTCCAGCAAGGCAGCGGTGGTTGCCATGTCGATAACAGTGGGTGTGTGAGCTGCCAGCGCTATGGCGCTCAGGCTGTCAAGGTCGGGGCCGCTGTGTTCGACCAGCACCGACAGTGCGCGGGTCAGCGACAGTGCCAGCGCCGGATTGGCGGCACATGTCCACCTGATGGCTGCGGCCACCTCCGGGCCCAGCCGTTTGGCATGCCGCAGCACCTCAGGGCAGTCATCCGTTCGGATGCGCTGAGCCAGCCGGGCTGCCTGTTCGGCGTGGTAGCGGGCGTGCGCATATCGGGCGGCGAGTACAACGTTTGGATCGGAACGACCCAATACGCAGGTACGGATTGAGTTCAGCAGCCTGAACCGCCTGGGTTCGGTGGCTCCCAATGTCTGGGACACCAGCGAACGATCGAGGAGGCGCAACACCACATGGGCCGCCCCTGCTGTGACCGCGTCAGCGAGCTCCATGTCGAAGGTCCGCGGCAGCGCCGACAAGCGTGAGAGGGTCAGCCTCTCCTCGTTGTCCAGCAGTTCCCACGTCCAGTCGATGGCCGCTTCCACGGTGACGTGACGCCCGCGGTGAGCGGGGCGGTCGAGGATCTCGAGACCAGCATCGAGGCGGTCGGCCAGCTCGCCGACCGGCAAATGCCGCGCCCGGGCAGCCGCCAGCTCGATGGCCAGCGGTAAACCGTCGAGGCGATGGCAGATTCGTTCCACCGTGGTGAGATCGGCGGCTGAGAACGTGACCCGAGGGGCTGCCGACGTTGCTCGATCTACGAACAGCCTGACGGCTCCATCGGTGTCGTCACCCTGGACCGTGAGCGGCAAAAGTTCAAACACCGTTTCGTCGGTACCGCCTACCGGAGACCTGGATGTGGCCAACACCGTCAGCGACGGGGCTCGCGATCTGAGGTAGCCGATCAAGCGGGCCACTGCGTCGGTGACCCGATCGCAGTCGTCTATTACCAACAGGTATCGGTGCGCCACCAGCGCAACAGCACACGCCGCCATGAGACTCGCTGGTTCTCCGCCAGCGATCCCGATGGCGCCAGCCACCATCCGCACCACATCTCGCTCCGTGGCGTGCTCCATCTCGGCCAGCAGCGGAACGCTTTTATCAGCTGCCGCCAGCTCGAGTGCCAACCGGGTCTTGCCACAACCGGGGGGACCAACGATGGTGACCCACCTGGATCGATCGAGCAGGGAGCGGACCTCGACGAGATCGTGCTGGCGTCCGACAAAGGAGTTCCTCGGTACCTGGATCACGGTCCCTCGCTGACGCTTTGCTGCCTTTATCAGCTCGGTGCGGCTTTCAATACCGAGCTTGCGCCGCAGCGCCGCGACATGGCTCTCCACAGTGCGCACCGAGATGAAGAGCTCATCGGCGATCTCGAGGTTGTTGAGCCGCCGTTCGACGGCCGCCAGCACTTCGAGCTCCCGTGATGACAGGCCGCCAGGGCCGACAGGAACCATCGTTGCGCATCTTGACTCATCGTGAATCCGTGCGCGGCACGGATGTACTGATCCGCCCGCCCCCGCATGCTGACGGCGCACCTCAATCCACTTCAACCACACCAAAGGACTACTGATGAATTTCGCAGAGATGATTGCCGATGCACGTGCCCGTATCCGCAGCCTCAGCGTGGACGAGCTGGCAGCGCAGCTCGACACCGCCGGGGTGTTGCTCGTCGATGTGCGCGAGCCGAACGAAGTCGAGGAGGGCGGTACGATTCCCGGCGCGATAACGGCGCCGCGGGGAATGCTCGAGTTCCTTGCCGATGCAGGAAGTCCTTACCACCTCGACGCATTTCGCCCCGATCGCAGCGTCATCGTTTACTGCAAGACGGGCGGTAGATCCGCACTAGCGGCTGCCACTCTCCTGGACCTTGGCTACTGCAACGTTGCACACCTCGACGGCGGAATCACAGCCTGGACCCAGGCACAGCGACCCACGGTACGGGTGGTCGCGTGACCGCCAGCATTGGTCGCCCCCGGCGTGAACGGATCGCGCTGGGCGCAGTCGTTCTAGGTCTCTCCTTTGGACTGCTTGGGCACGGCTTGTTCGCCAGTGCCCTTCCGAGAGTCCCCAGTGGTGATCCCGATCCTACTGAGGAAACCGTGCCGACCACGAGGCCACCGGCACCAACCACCACCGTAGCGGCAACAATTGCAATTCGTGTTGTTCCACACGTTCCGGCAACCAGTGTGCCCCAGACGCCAGGACTTGGCGCCCTCGCCGACGCCCTGACGCTGAAGGTAAAGAGCGTCACCACTGTGGTGGACGCCCCTGCCTATCTGGCCGTCCCGAATCGAACGGAGATCAGCGTGCTGTTCGGAACCCGGCGGCTGAGCCAGATCTATGACCGTACCCACGGGAACCACTTCGTGTTCCAGTTCGACGCAAACAGCGGTGCCGAACGGATGGAGAACGTCACTGTGAGCCTCGCCGAGACTACGGCGCCTGACACGTACGCAACTTATGCGCTGCTCTGGCAGACGTTGATTAAGCCGTTGTACGACGTGTGGATCTCACCGTTGACGTTCTACCAGGAGAGCGATTGCGACTGGATCGGAGACAGCGAGATCGAGATTGTCATGCGCACGTCAGATCACGAAAACCGAGTGGCGAGCTTCGACAGCAGGGCGTTCGCAACGACGATTCGTACTGAGCTAGCGGGGTACTGGCACGAGGTCGGCCTCGACGCTCGTCTCTCTGTACCGACGATCAATTGGGAGGAGGATGACATCGAGCTACCGCCGTACGGTTTCCACGCCTATGCGACCTCCAATGAGCCTCTACTCCCCTACCACAGCGGCCTCACCCGCTGGAAGGCACAAGCCTACGGCCAGGAGTGCAGCGCTTGGATGTCGTATCAGACGCTCATTTCCGTTGACACCTATAGCGATCTGTGAGGCGTTCAACGGCCATCTACCAGCCACGCATCGTTTGCGTTTGAGTGCTCACCTCATCTGCGCGCTTGCCATTTTCACCTAGGCTAGAAAGTCATCACGGGATGTCGAGGATCACCGCAAGGGTCTCACGTAGTTGTGCGACGAGGAGCCCGACGTTTCCGACGATGCGAAGAATTCGGGCCGGTGTCACGGCCCGGATCTGCGGGCACTGAAGCCGAGGTCAAGCTCAAGGACATCACCCGAGGTCAGCATCGAGCCATGAGGTCTCATCCTCGGTCAGCGGACTCCGGAGTTGAAGTCCAATCCGGTCTTGGCGCAACGACCAAACGTCAAGCCTAACGGTGTTCCCGACGGAAGTCCCGAGCGATGTCGCGAGCCGCTTCAACTCCTCGTGAGTAGCAACGTCGATCCGAATGCTGGTGCTTTGCATCGAAATCTACCCTTCAGACCTCGTGTCGGTGTTTTACCGATTCGTAGTGGGCACGCAGCGCATCGCCACCGAAGTCTGATCGGGGATTGCGCCACACTGTGTGGACATGGTTGGCACCTCGTTGGGTGTTGTCGTACTCGGCCAACAACTCTGGACCCTGTACCCGGTAGTAGTGGCCCTCCCCCGGCTCCAAACCACCCGCCCACGCAAAGCTCAGTGCATCCAGCTCGTTTTCATTGGCGTATTTGGCCGCCTCGGCGTCGGCGAGGGCATCCGGAAGACGATGGACGTATACGTCGAGCAGCGAGCGCAGAATTGAGCGCTGAGAGGACGTGAGTTGGCCGGCACCAATACCCT
Organism: Acidimicrobiales bacterium; assembly: GCA_025358985.1. Classification (GTDB taxonomy): domain Bacteria; phylum Actinomycetota; class Acidimicrobiia; order Acidimicrobiales; family JANYDT01; genus JANYHQ01. The sequence goes on along the minus strand of JANYHQ010000743.1, from coordinate 3,047 downwards.
TGGCCACAGTGGTGAGACGCACCGCCTCGAGATGGGCCGGCATCAACCCAGCAGACTCCTCCAAGTCAGCCTGGAGTTGTGCGACGCGGTCCGCCATCTTGCCCTCAAAGCGTCCGCGCCAAATGTCGGCCAAGGGCAATGGCAGGTCGCCGTTGCCTTGCCCGTACTTCGATCGGTTGACGCTGACCAAATCAATGGGGGCCACCGGGGACAACCGCGCTTGGCTCAGTTGACGGTCACTAAGCGAACGTACCAATTCACGGCCGATGTCCTCTGCGCCCCCCAACGGTCGCAACACATGGGGCCCCAGTAGCGGCGATGATGCCGGATCGGCGCCCAGAAAGTTGGGAGTGGAGCCGGCCACTGCGCCGTCCACGATGATGTGATTCACCGATACATGATGTCCACCAAAGCGCCACGCCCAGGGTTGCGTGTCGGCAGGATCACCGAAGATCCGGACGTAGTACAGGCCAGGGTCGCGGCCTCGTGGTCGATCCCAGGACGCAGACCAACCCTCTACAAGATCGAGCACATTTTCGAGCCCCATGATGGTGGCCGCCGTGACATAGCCGGCACGCGACAAACCAGTGGCCACCAGGCGGTGAGTGAGTCGCTGCTGGACCGCATCCATCGCCGAGATCGCCAATCCACCGTGATCGGTGGGTGTGTAAAACCACAGGGTCCGCTCGTGGTGATCATCAAACGGCCATGCCGCCACGTTGCGCTGCCCATCATCGAGGGAACGAAGCAGCGCCACCGCGGCGTCGGCCATCTGCGCTGCGAGATCACGCAGGACTGTTGTCATTGAACTTGTCTCCACGCTATGAGCACGATGCACCATCGTAGGGTTCGGGTGACGGTGAGACTCATACGACGTCGAGATAGAGCGAAACGGTGACGGAGAACATCGGGATCTTGGCCCACTCGTGGTCCAGCATTTCTCCGGACGTCATGGAGATCTCGTAATCATAACCGTTGGCATCACGGTAGGAGCCCAAGCGGTGCATCTTGTCGCTGGACAATCCAGGCTCCCACCGAACTGCCCGACGCCATCTGGGCTACTGCTTCCTGGGAGAGTGGATGCAGGTGAATTCGAGCCTTGATGGTGGAGCCCAATTCGCCCAAGCGATCACGCAAAGGGTGGCCAACACTGACCTCGTCATCGCGGTAACTCACCAAGAAGAAGTGTGGCGACATGCAAAACGCGTCGGCCGAGAAATGTGAGTAGGTCGAGTGTGGCGTCATCGGCCCAGTGCAGATATTCGATGACGAACACGGTGGTGCGCCCAGCGCTGTACGTCCTATCAATCAGTGATTGGGCGATGGCGAACGCTTCGACTCTGGAGATTCCGGCACCGAGTCGCTGGGCGGCCGCCGGATCAACGTCGCGTGCAGCGTCTATCAACGGACCAAGTGGGCGAGGGACCGCCAGCGGATCACACGCGCCGTGGAGTACCACTGGTTTCCGGCGGTATGGCCGAGAAACTCACGGATCGCCGATGTCTTGCCAGCCCCCGCCTCACCGGTGGCGAGCGCTAACTCACCATGCCCAGCACGCGCCTTGGCCAGAGCCAGGTTCAGCTCGATCAATGCATCATCACGTTCGTGTAGCAGCCCAGTTGGGTGACCCACGATGTAAATGCTTCTAGCGGACTGGGCAGCGTGATGCAGACGGCCCCAAAAATGTCAGGACGTGACTGGCCAACCGGGTACGGGCCAAGGTGAATAAGTTGTAATGACACAGGTGTCCGTACAGTGAATCCCGACGAGGAGTTTCACCATGACAACGTGGCAAATCCGTGACTTTCACGAAAACGACATCGAGAAGGTTGTCCGGTTGTACGACGACACCCGCGACCTTCCAGACTCTGCACCACTGAATCTCGTCGACCTGGTGATGTCGCTGCGATCGGGCGAGCCGTCGGTGGTGGCCATGGCCCGACACGACGTGATCGGCTTTGCCGTGGCCGACTTACGAGGCGACAGGGCAACATTGTCCGGGCTACGAATCCATCCAGAGTGGCGAGGCCAGGGCATTGGATCGGAGCTACTGCGCGCCATTGAAGATCGACTGCTGCACGTGGGAGTGCGCCGGATAGAGGCACTCCTCGGACCAGGGCAAGTGGGAGAAGAAGCACTGCTCAATCGCGGGTTCGTGGCCACTCGTGGGCTCACCTGGTTCGCCAAGGACGAGCCGTTGGCACCTAGCGAAGTCGGCGTGCTCGATGCCTGGGGTGGGGAACTGATCGACGGCTCCGCCTGGGGGGCAATCGCCGGGATGGCAGACCTGAAACGGGTGGTGGAAGAGCACGTGGTACGGCCCATCCTGGAAGACGACTTGGCCCGTCACTTTGGATTGCATGTACCGGCCACGGTGATGTTGTTCGGGCCCCCCGGTACGGGCAAGACCAGCTTTGCGCGCGCCGTCGCTGGTCGCCTCGGCTGGCCGTTCGTGGAATTGCTGCCGTCACGTCTGGCCAGTACCGCCAACGGACTGGCTACCGAATTGGGTCGTGCATTGCAGGAATTAGGACAGCTCGAGCATGTGGTGGCCTTCATCGACGAGTTCGACGAAATTGGATCTAGCCGATCTTCCAACCCTGACACGCAGGGCGTGGTGAACGAGCTACTTAAGGCCATTCCCCACTTCCGTTCGCAACCGGGCCGGTTGTTGATCTGCGCCACGAACTTCATCGAACGCATTGATCCGGCCGTGGTTCGCCCCGGCCGTTTCGATCTGGTGGTCCCTGTGGGCCCACCCGATGGCGAAGCGCGTGCCGCAATGTGGCGCTCGGCCATCACCCCCGGCGACCTCATCGGCATTGATGTGAATGCACTGGTGGCCGCCACCACTGGCTTCACTCCTGCGGATCTGTTCCTGGCGTCCCAGCGGGCGGCATTCGCCGGTTTCGTGAGAACCCCTAGCGGATCCGCCCCGAATGGATTGACGACGGGCGACTACCTCGACGCCATCGCAGCGACGCGACCCTCACTTGATGACGAAGCTCTGGCCGACTTTGCGCGCACCGCCGTGGTACATCAACGAC
>JANYHQ010000728.1 GCA_025358985.1 Acidimicrobiales bacterium | reverse complement strand
CGGCGCAACAACAACCAGGTTCTTACCTTTGCAGCCGTGAGAGTTTCGTAACTGTCCGTGCTGCGCCGGGTTATCGGTGATCTTGATGCCGATGGGTACCAGGTGGGATCGTATGCGCACTGAATACTGGGGCCTTTGGTGGTCGTTGTTGCGCCGATCAGTTCGATGATGGTGCGAAGGCAGTCAACTCGACGTGCTCAGCTCGGCCGCCGTGGAGGTGGTGGTCAGTGAACTTCGCCGGGCGTTGCGACGCGTTGCGCAGGACCGGATTGCCGAGCTTGAATTTTGTGTCATCAAAGGAACATCCGGCGTAGCGCACCACATGTTGTTGACCTTCACAATTGGAGGTTGAGAATGAACGTGTTGGCGTAGATGACCGTGAGTCCGGCCCACCCGGCCAAGCCAACCCACTGCAGCCACGGTGCTCCCGGCAACTGCGCCATCACGGGCCGAAACACGGTGATTTGGGCTAGCAGCCGACAGCACCAGAACACGGCCAAGAAACCGGCCAGGACCCTACCGAGGCGGGGTTCGGTCAACAGGTCATGGCGCAGCGCCACCGACCCCAACCCCATGGCAAACACCATGAACCCAATGAAGAAGGAGTGTACGTACGACACAGCCTGCGTAATGTCCGATGTGGCCGCCAAGTCGTTGTTCCATTGCAGGATTCGAGGCAGGTATGTATGAGCCGCACCAAGAATCATTTGCGCAACGCCGGCGCACACCAGTAGCCACGTAACTACGGAGTTCATCGGGCCACCATCACCGTGACGAGACCACCGATACGAGTCGCAGACTTCATATGCATGCCCGCTGATGTGACTGCATGGCGCCACCGGCCACCAGTACTGAAGTGCCAAGCGGCGAGACCGTAGGCAACAACGTTGGGCACGTCGATGAGATGTTCAACGATCACCACTGAACCATCCCCAACAGTCACCCGGTTCAGTTCATGCAGCAACGCAACGGCGTCGGAGTCCGAATGCAGTTCGTGGATGCCGAACAGCACCACCACCAAGCCAACAGTGGCGTCACCCATCGGCAATATCCCAGTCACCGGTACTCCATTGCGACCGCTCAGCGCGTGGGCTCTACTCAAGGATCGACTGCGATCACTCGACGGGCCGATATCAAAATGATGAGCCGGTGGACCAAGCAACGCATGTAGTCGCCCATGTGATTCGTCGAATCCAGCGTGCACCAAAACCCACGGTGCCGTACCGTGACGTTGGTCGGCAATGCGCTGATACAGACGCTGGGCCCGATGGTCGTATACCCACCACGTGGCCAAGAGCGAAGCAACCATACCGTATATAATAAGCACGCATACAAATACCATGGCGAGCCGCACCGGGCCATGCGACAAACGAGCTGCGGTCACTCCCAGCGCTAACACCAAAACGGCGGCCACGTATTTGGGCCAGTTGAACAGCACGACGCGACCCACTCCCCAATGGTTGAGGCTGCGCTCAAACATCATCGTCGTGTACTTCCCCTGAGCGAGCTCCGGTGATAGATGCTGCACTGGCCGGGAGCAGAATTCCTCTGTCCCACGAGTAGTCCACCGCGTCGACGTAGAACGCAGCCGCCAAGCGCACGTCGTGACCCACAAACTCTGGCCGATCGAAAAACGTACACACGCTGACATCAGCCTCCACCAAGCGTGGCTTCCAGGTGCCTCGGTGACCGTGCACGGCGACATAGGAATCCAGTGACGCGTCGTGGCTCACTGTCCACGGAAGCGGACCGGTATGGCGGCGGGCGTGGCGCACCGAGGAGAACGGGGATGTCTCCGGGAGTACATCCTCAACATCGATTCGTGCTCGGGCCTGCAATGCCACGCCACCGCCGACCGGTCCAACCTGCACCTTGTACCAGGACCCTTCGTGGCTGGTGTGGATGGCGGCGCGACGGTAGTTGTACTCCGTGAACACGTTTCCTCCCATGACCATGAGTCGACGGTTGGTGTCGCTACGGATGATGCACAACGCCCGCCGAACGGTGCCGTCGGGGACCCGGAATTTCACCACCACCCGGTACCCGGTCAGCGTGAAGTCACGGCCCATCCAGGTGGGGGTGCCCCGCAGTCGCAGGTCTGTGGCGTGCACGGTGGCCACCGCCACCAACCCGAACGACCCCACCAGTTCGAGCTCCAATCCCGGGGGGCAGAACGGCTGCAGTACCCGGGCATCGACGGCGTAGAGCAGTACGAGACTGTGGCGCAGGGTGGTGGCCACCGGAAAGGGGTGATGCTTCAACCGGTTGAGAGTGAACGACTGCATGATGAGAGTAAATACTCTCTTTCACGAATAGTCAAGAGTTTCTGCTCGCAAGGTCAGAGCAATCATGCACACTGTTGGCGTATGGATGAGACGTTCACCATTGCCCAGCTGTCGGCCCGTACCGGAGTGCCGGTGACTGCGTTGCGGATGTATCAACAGCGCAAACTCCTCTCCCCACCGCAACGCCATGGTCGCATTGGCCACTACAACGCCGGTCATCTGGAGCGCCTCCGCCTCATCGCCAAGCTTCAGGATCGTGGGTATTCGTTGGCCGCCATTGCCGATGTGTTGGGGCGACCCGGAAATTTGGCGCTACTGCTCGACGAGGGGGTTCCGTCGTTGGCGCCCGAACAGGCGATCACCTTGACGCTGCCCGAACTCATCCAACGCCTACCGGCCGCCGACTTCTCGTTCGACATGGTCCGCCGCGCCCAGGAGCTGGGTCTGCTCGAGATACATGCAGAGCAGATCACCGTGCCTCAACCGACGTTCCTCGACGTGGGCAGTGCCTTGGTGGGAATGGGGGTCCCCGGAAGGGTGGTGCTGGATGCCTATGAGCGGCTGCGTATCCAACTGGCGCAGGTGGCTGACGATTTTGTGGGCATCTATGACACGCATCTTGCCGGGGCGAATCGCAGTGCCGACATCGAAGCTCACATTGCCCATGTGGGCAGTCAACTCGACGTGCTCAGCTCGGCCGCCGTGGAGGTGGTGGTCAGTGAACTTCGCCGGGCGTTGCGACGCGTTGCGCAGGACCGGATTGCCGAGCTTGAACAACGGCCAGCACCACACTGAGCGCAATGCCAGGCACAATCAACCAGAGGGGCCGCTGCCACAACCAGCTCTTGGTTGGCGTCGATGCCAGGCCAACCCTGGTGGACCGCAACGCCACCAGCACCGCAGTCCAGATCGGTAGATGCCAGGCGTAAGTGGACATCTGACGAGCATCGATCCAGGTGATTGCTGCGGCTATAAGCGGACGGCGGGAAAGTCGCCCGATGCCAGCGGCACCGGCACCGGCAGTGACAAGACCGGCCTGGAACAGGGAGAGCGTCACAATGGCCAAGGTGGGTGGGCCCATGTTGGAGATCTTCTCGCCGCTGCGGGCCACCATCGATGCGGGATAGCCGAGCAGCGTGCAGGCGCCGATGCCAACCAGTCCGGTGAGTGCCACTGCCGCAGCGAGGCGACGATCAGCGCGCAGGCGATCAAGATGAAAACCGAGTTGGTAGGCAAAACCCCATGTTGTAAGAAACGCCACCAGCGTGAGGAGCAGCCCCGTCTGATGGAGCACAAAGCGGAGGTACTGGCCGGCACACACCACCACAAAAGTGACCGCCAAGCTGGCCGCTGGCCAGCGGCGGTGAGCGCCAACCAGCAGGGGAGTGAGCAGTGTGAGGGGGAGGTAAACGCCCAGAAACCACAACGGCGAAACGGCCAGCAACACCACCCCGAACCACCAGGCACCGAGCACCGTCCGGGCCACCACCAAGCCCAGCACCAACGGAAGCACCGGCACCGCCAAACGACGGGCTCTGGCCATGACCCACGACTGGTTGCTACCGCCGCGTTCCTGGTGGCGTTGTAGGGACCCCCACGATGCCCACCCGCCGATGAGGAAGAACAGCGGCATCACCTGCAGGAACCAGGTGAGTACAAACCCGGCAGGCACCACATGCATGGGATTGCCGGAGTGGGGGCCGTTGGCGTCCCATCGCACGGTGGCAAACAGCCAATGCCACAACACCACCACCACCAGGGCGCCAGCGCGGACCAATGTGAAGGCATTGTCGCGGCCGGCAGTGAGGGGATTGGCCCGGACTGGACTGGTTCGGACGGTGGTGGGCGTGTCCGCAATGAGCGAGGTCATGCGCCCATGGTGCGCCAGGTCCCAGGGGTGTCACCATCCGGCCAATCCCTCAGATGACGCTGGGGTATCCCCAACCTCAGTAACGAACAATGGCGGCGATTCGCCCGTGATCCTTGAGCTGGCCATCGCCCACAATCACCACTCTGCCCCCATTGTTGATGACGATTTCGATGACGTCGTCGACAATGTCGTCCACCACATCCGGGGCTTCACGATCGGCGGTGATCTGGAGTTGGCCACCTACGATTCGCACCGCTTCGGCGTAGCTGTCTTCCACCACGAGGAGGTCCACTCGACCCTCATTGGCCAACGTCCATATCTCATGGATGCCCCCGGCGTATCGCCGCTGTGAACGCGCCGTTTCCAGCTGCTGCATGGCCCGCCCGTGATCATTGCGAAGCCAGTTGGTGACCAGGGGCCACGCTTGGTGATGCAGATCCACCCAGCTGGTTTTGTCGTGATTGCCCGCGATGGCGCCGATCATTTTGAGGTCAGCCAAACTGAGCATCTGGCGTACTGATCGTTGCACCCCGGCCACCACCGTCGGCAATGGATGCTGATGCTGTTCACCCCTCAGTGCATGCATCACGGCCAGGTTCCAACTTGCTGCGCTCTGATCCGGTTCTCGATTCAGCGGCCACTGATCGCTGCGTTCTTCCACCAGTCGTTGACGGTCGCCTACCAACAGTCTGGTGACTCGATCGCTGATGGTGATGACGCGGTAGAGGGCGGTTCGGTTGAGGTCAGCCACCAAGTCTCGCGTGGCAAACGTGTCGTCGATGATCACTCGCTCGGCAACACTGCGACCCAAATGGATTGCCGCGTGGTAGTTGGGTGAAACGCACACTGCTAGTGCACTACCGGAGGTAACTCCCTGGTTACTGCGCAGCAACTCGTTGATGGTGTCGAGCAACGACGCCCGCACGTCGTGAGGAATATCGCTTTCGTTGGCCAAACGATGCTCGACCTGATCAACGAGGGTTTTGGCAGTGGCGATATGGGCGGGGCTCAACGGTGAAGCGGGGG
>JANYHQ010000134.1 GCA_025358985.1 Acidimicrobiales bacterium | reverse complement strand
CTGCGGTTTCGGTGACGTGGGCAAGGGCTCGGCTGAATCACTGAAGGGCCAGGGCGCCCGCGTGATCATCACCGAGATCGACCCCATCAACGCACTACAGGCGGCCATGATGGGCTTCCAGGTGACCACCATCGAAGACGTCATTGGTCAGGCCGACATCTTCGTCAGCGCCACCGGCAACACCAACGTCATCACGGTGGAGCACATGGCCGCCATGAAGCACAACGCCATCGTGTGCAACATCGGCCACTTCGACAATGAAATCGACATGGCCGGTCTGGCCCGTAGCGGCGCCACTCGGGTGGAACTCAAACCCCAAACTGATCTGTGGACCTTCGATGATGGCCACTCGGTGATCATCTTGGCCGAGGGTCGCTTGGTCAACCTCGGTTGCGCCACGGGCCATCCCAGCTTCGTCATGAGTTGCTCGTTCACCAATCAGGTGTTGGCGCAAATGGAGCTGTTCAACCACACCGAGAACTATCCGGTGGGCGTCTATGTGCTGCCCAAGCAACTCGACGAGAAGGTGGCCCGGCTGCACCTTGACGCGTTGGGCGTGAAGCTCACATCGCTACGCGAGGACCAAGCGGAATATCTCGATGTGGAGCTCGAGGGCCCATACAAGGCGGAGAACTACCGGTACTGACCGGTATCCTCTTCGTCATGCCTCTTGCCCCGCTGTTGTTGGAGATCCTCGTTTGCCCCCAGGATCATCAACCGTTGTGGTATTTCGACGATGAGCAGGTGCTCTACAACGAACGGTTGCAGCGCACCTATGCCATCACCGAGGGAATCCCGGATCTCCTCATCGAAGATGCCACCACGGTGTCCGATGAGGAGCACACCCGGCTGGTGGCCAAAGCCGCCTCCGGCGGCGCCATCCGCACCACCCAGCCTTAAGGCCAGCGGGGTTGTCATACCCCTCGACGCAGTATGACGGCCATGTTGCTCGACGCGTTGCTCCCCACCCGCTGCCCACTGTGTGGGCATCCTGGGCCGGTGCCATGCCGCGCCTGTCGAAAAACGGTGCCCCCCGTGCGTTGGGTGGGGGCACCCAGTGGGGTCACCACGCTGACCGCAGTACTGGCCTATGAGGGACCCACCCGTACGTTGTTGGCCGCTCTCAAGTATCGGGGGGCAACGGCTGTGGTGCAGTGGTTGGCCGTCATCATGGCGGAGGCCGTCGGGGCGGTGGCGCCCCTGCCGGTGTGGATCACCTGGGCTCCCACGTCACGCGTCCGTCGAACGGTGCGAGGGTTCGATCAAGCAGAGTTGCTGGCCCGTGAGGTGGGAGTCCACCTGCAGCTTCCGGTGGAGGCCTCGCTCAATCGCCAGGGATCACAGCACCAAACGGGGCGTTCGCGCTCCCAGCGGCTACACCCTGGCCACATGTTCCAACCCGTGCCCCACCTGCCCCATCACGGCCCGGTGTTGGTGGTCGACGACGTATGCACCACCGGCGCCACCATCAGCGCCGCCGCGTGGGCACTGCGCAGCGCCGGTGTCAGCGTGGTCCATGCGCTGGTGGCGGCCCGCACGCCATGACGAAGACCGCCACGTCTCATGAACATGGACGAAAGATGAACACAACCATGAATCAGATCCACACGGGCGGCCCGAGGTGTCCTACCATGCCGTATGGGTGCTGCCCAGGTCTGTGGTTGTAAACCGATGCCAGTCGCGGGCGAAACGGTCCACGTAAGGCAACTCATGGTTGCTGAGCATGGTGCGGCTTAGATGTCAGTCCTGCCCGTTCGAGCGTCCCCGATCCCCGGGGCCGAGTGGAGAAGGGGGAAAGTCTTGGTCATGTGCGGTTCGCCGGACCCACTCGGGTCACCGAAATCGCGACCAGGATCACCTCCTCAGCAGGCGAGTGTGGGGCAAAAGACCAGGTCAGCTGGGCAGCATTCCACCATCCGGCGGCTCGGCGCAGATGAGCGTCGAACTCAAGTGGCGCCGATATTCGCCCGATGGGGCCGTTGCAGTCCGTTTACCGGGGCGGCAACCGCC
>JANYHQ010000691.1 GCA_025358985.1 Acidimicrobiales bacterium | reverse complement strand
GCCTCGGCCGCTTCCACCAGGTCCGCTCCCCGGTGGGCAATGCCTTCGAGTACCGCCCGTACCAATTCCGGTCGGCCGGTACCCCGGGTGATACCCAGCAACGTGCCACGAGCGCCGTAGTCCCAGATGGGAGTGCCGAGGCCGAGCAGCGCAGGGACGAACCACACATCTCCGGTATCGGCGCACTCCGCCGCCACTTGGGCCGACGACTCGGCGTCATCGATGACACCCAGATCGTCACGCAACCATTCCACGCAGGTGCCGGCGCTCAGCATGATGGCCTCCACCCCCCACGTCGGTTGGCCATGACGCTGCCATGCTACGATGGGAAACGTCCCAGCTGCGCCTCGACCCACCACGGATGGCCGATTGTTGCCCACACAGGCATCGAGCATGGCGCCCGTACCGAACGTGATCTTGGCCATCCCCGGACGCACGCACCCCTGACCCACCAGTGAACTCTGCTGATCCCCGGCCAGACCAGCGATGGGGGGCGCACCGGTCAACGCGGTGGCGGCGGCCATCACACCCGAGGAATCAATGATGGCCGGCATCATGGCGGCAGGGATCCGCAACGTGGCCAGCACGGCCGCGTCCCATTCCAACCCGGTCGCCCCCAGCCGGGTGAGACCGGTGACGGCGGCATTGGTGGCGTCGGTGACATGGACCTCCCCATGCGACAGGTTCCACACCAGCCATGTGTCCACCGTGCCGAATCGCAGATCACGCACTCGACCGGCGTCGTAGGTATCGAGCAGATAAGCCAACTTGGTGGCCGACGCATTGGGGGCCACCTTGATGCCCTGGGCCCCCAACATGAGACACGTGCCAGCGGTGCGCAGGTCCTGCCAGCCGATGCCCGGCCCAGCAGGCACTCCGGTGACCGCGTCCCATACGATGGTTGATGCACGTTGGTTAGCGATACCCACGCTGGTGATGGGGCCAGACTCGGCGAGAGTCCGTTGGGCCAGAGTGACGGCCATCGAGGCCATGGCCACCGCATCGAACTCCACCGCCCCCTGCCATGGAGTGCTCGGCAGCATCCGCTGGTGATGTTCGAAGGCCAGGGTGGCATCGGGGCGGACCACCACCGTACGCAATCCGCTTGTTCCCACGTCGATCACCAGATGACTCAAAGGCTGCCCCTTCGTGTTGTGTCCAACTCATGCACCCCTGCTCACGCTTTCACGAAATCGACGTTGGTGCGGCTGCCGGCCACCAGGGTTAGCGGGGGCGGCGGGCGGAGATGTTGGACACCATGGCCCCGAAGGTGCCAAAGGAGGCGCCGATGAAGATACCGAAGAGCACACCACCTACCCGTGACGGGTCCTGCACTACGCCCACCATGGCCAACGCCACCGCCGTGAGGGCCCCCGCCGCCGCTCCGTTGGACAGTGGCGCGCTGCGCTCGAGTAGCCCCGCCCGGAACCCACCGAGCAGGCACCCGATGACGCCGAACAGCGACCCCACCAGGGTTTTGGTGCCACCGCTCCACGACAGCACGCCACCCAATCCCAGCGCCACCACCAGCCCGAACACCGCACAGATCCACCCGGTGACGGCGCCACCGAAAGCGGCCCGGGCGGTGACGATGGACTGCTTCACGGGTACGTCACCGGGCCGAACGCGCTACGCAATCCCAGCTTGGCGGGATTCAAGATGCCGTGCGGATCGAGTGTCGCCTTCAGCGATTCAAGTATCTCGAAAGCGGGGCCCAGCGCCGCTCGTAGATACGGCCCACGGTGCAGTCCTATGCCGTGATGATGCGAGGGGGTGCCGCCGTGCTCGATGGTGGTGCGGGTGGCGGCGTCCCATGCGGCGCGGTACCAAGTGTCGGGGTCATCGCAGCGTCCGGCCAACGTGAAATAGAGACAGGCACCGTCGGCGTATGCGTGCGACTGATGCGAACTCACAGAAATGGTGCCGGGAACGGCACGCACTGCGTTGGTGACGGCGTTGTACAACCCCGCCAGTTTCGACCATGGCGCCGCCACTTCACACGTATCCACCACCACCCCGCTGCGAACCGTGGCAACAAGCGCGCTTACATCGTTGCGATGATGCATCCACTGCGCCACCAGCTCTATGGGAAGCGACTCCGAGCCAACCTGACGCGCGCATACATTTACCACGTCCATGGTGGCAGCCACGATACCGGGGTGGCCTTCATCGAGCACCAACAACACACTGCGCGCCTCCGCGGTGCCCGGTCGGCCGGTGACGTAACTACGCGCTGATTCTCGTTCGTCATAGAGGCGCAGCACGGCAGGAGTGGCACCATTTCGCAGTATCTGGCGACATGCGTCCAAACCGGCTGCAAAGGAGGCGAATGCGTAGGCCGCACGAAGCTCGCTGGTGGGCTCAGGATGTACAGCCAGACGAGCTCGGGTGATGATGGCGAGGGTGCCCTCACTACCCACGAACAACTGAGACAGGTCGGGCCCAACTGCTTCGCGCGGAGCGCGATACCCGGTGCGGATGACCCGCCCGTCGGCCAAAACAACCTCCAAGCCCCGCACCATGTCTTCGATCTTGCCGTATCGAGTGGAAAACTGACCTGCCGATCGACAGGCCAGCCAACCGCCCACGGTGGACAGAGCCATGGATTGGGGCCAATGACCGCACGTGAGCTTATAGTCTGCGCGCAGAGTATCTTCGAACACGTCACCGAACGTGCCGGCCAGCACGTCCACCGTGAGGCTCTCATCGTCGACTGCCTCGATGCCATGCATGGAGGTCAGGTCGAGTGCCACCCCGCCGTGGACCGGCAATGAGTTGCCACATACCCCACTGCGACCCCCCATGGGGGTAAGCGGAACCCGTTCCTCGTGGCACAGGCGGGCTACCGCAGCCACTTCGTCAGTGGACGATGGCCGCGCCACTACCGCTGGCCGTGATGCAATGCCGTCGCTCTCCACCACCCAACCTACGGACCGAGGCCACCAGTCGCGCCCGTGCTCATCCAGATCATGGATCTCGGAGGTGGTGGGGCACACCTTCTCTAGGCGTTGCATGAGGGCGTCGTTGACCTCGACACGGGGCGCAGTCACCATCAGCCGACGATGGCC
>JANYHQ010000668.1 GCA_025358985.1 Acidimicrobiales bacterium | reverse complement strand
TGACAAGACCCGGATGGCCAACCTGGCCCGCCATGAGTCAGCCTTCATCCGCCCCACGCCGTCAGGCGGTACCCTTGGCGGGGTGGCCCGGCGGACCCGCGAGGTGTTGCTTCTGTGCGAGGCCGCCCGGTATGACGTGGTGCTGGTGGAGACAGTCGGCGTGGGTCAGTCCGAGACGGCGGTGGCTCGTATGACGGATGTGTTCACCCTGTTGGTGGCGCCCGGCGGCGGCGATGAATTGCAAGGTGTGAAGCGCGGCATCATGGAGTTGGCGGATCTGGTGGTGGTCAACAAGTGTGACGGGAATCTGGAGCAGGCGGCCCGGATCACGTTGGGCGACTACTCCAGTGCGCTACGTCTGGTGCGGCCCCGCAGTACGGCCTGGTCGCCCATGGCCATGCCCGCCTCGGCCCTCACCGGCTTGGGGGTGGCTGATGTATGGGATCGATTGACAGATGTCCGCCACGCACTGGAAGGTGCTGGCGAGTTCGCCCTCCGTCGGGCCGAGCAGAACCGCTCCTGGATGTGGGACGAACTCAGTGAGCGCGTGCTGTCAGAGTTGAGGTCTCACCCCTTCGTGGCTGGGGTACTTGCGACACTGGAGCACGAGGTGATGACGGGAACTCGGAGCCCAGGCTCTGCGGTTGATGTGCTGATGCAGGCGTGGTCTGCGTCCTGAACTCGGGCCGGCCGGGGCCAGGGCAACCCCGATTTCTCACCATGCACGAATCGTCACGTGACCAAATCGGCCAACTGGAAATCCCGTAGTCGAATCGCACTGGCGAAACTCGCCTTGCGCCGGAGCCGTCGTGTCACGTGACGATTCGACCATGGTTCGCGGCGCAACTCACGTCTGTCACGTGACGATTCGACCAGGGTCCGTGGCGCAACCGACGGCCAAGTCTCGCAAACTTGTCTCGTACTTGTATCCTTACCCCTAATGACTTGGGATCCTGGCCAATACGCACGGTACGCAGATGAACGGTCCCGTCCGTTCATGGAGTTGGTGAACCGCATCGGGGCCACCCATCCCCCCGCCGTGGTGGATCTGGGCTGTGGGTCTGGCGAGCTCACCTCCACCTTGAGCAAGCGCTGGCCCGACGCCAATGTGGTGGGCGTGGACAATGACGACTCCATGCTGGCGGCGGCCGAGTCGATCACCACTGATCGCGTTTCCTTCTCCAAAGGCGACATCGCCGTGTGGGCACCGCCATCGCCGGTCGACGTGATCGTGTCGAACGCAGCCCTGCAATGGGTGCCTGGCCATCTGAGTCAACTGCCTCGACTGGTTGAGCATCTCAATCCCGATGGCTGGTTGGCCGTTCAAGTGCCAGGCAACCTCGACGCCCCCCACCATCAAGCCATTCGCCAGGTACGAGCCAGGCCGCAGTGGACGGAGCAATTCGGGGACCTCGCTGAGCGTACGCACTCGTCGTATCCAGCAGAGGTGTACCTCAGCCTGCTCAGCGATCTCGGAATGGAACTCACGGTGGACGCCTGGGAAACCACCTACGTACACATACTTCAGGGTGAGAATCCAGTGCTCGAGTGGGTGAAGGGTACTGGACTGCGCCCGGTGCTCAGCCGGCTCACACCGGATCAGCAAATCGAGTTCTGTGATGACCTCGCCCCCCTCCTGCGCAAAGCGTACGGATCACGGCCCTGGGGTACGCCGTTTCCGTTCCGACGAGTCTTCGTGGTGGCTCACAAACGCTGAAAAGATCATCTCATAGGCGGGAACCAGAGGCCACGACTCGTTCGTCGACCCGACGATCCAGCGGAGGCGGCCTTGCGGGTCAGCCGGCTACAGGTCGAACTCGAAGCCGAGACCGGCCTCGCGTGCGGCGGCGAGGACGAGCGCGGCTGCGGCCGCGTCCTGGACCGCGACCCCGACGGACTTGTACAGCGTCAATTGCTCCGCCGACGTGCGGCCGCTCGCCGTACCGTCGACGAGTTCACCAATCTCGACCAGGTCGCCGGGATCGAGGAGGCCCTCGCTGATCGGCACGCGCAGGTCGTAGGAGCCGGCCGGCGGCGGAGCCAGCACGGACGCCCGCGATTCGACCACGACCAGCGCGTCGGCCACTGTCGCCGAATCGACCTCTCTTCCGACGTTTTCGAACCCGACGGAGTTCACGTGCGTTCCGGGTGCGAGGTCTGCCCGCCCGATGACCGGCTCCGCGGCGCTGGTCGTCAGGCACACGACGTCGGCGCCGGCGCACGCATCCGCGGCGTTGGCGGCCACGACGATCTCGACGTCGAGTACGCCCCGCAACTCCGCGGCGACGGCGGCGGCGCGCCCCGGATCGCGGCCGGTGATCCGCAGCTCCCGGAACGGCCGGACGCGGATGACAGCGTGGGCGTGGGCGCGTGCCTGCACGCCCGTGCCGACGATCGCCAGCACTGTCGCGTCGGACCGCGCGAGTAGGTCGGTCGCGAGTGCCGAACCTGCGGCCGTGCGCGCCGTGGTGATCGAGGTGCCGTCGAGCAGCGCGACCGGCTGACCGTTTGCGGCGTCGAACACGATTACGATCGCCTGGTGCGTCGGCAACGCGGTGCCGGCGTTTCCTGGATAGAGGCTGACGAGCTTGGCCGCGACAGTGCTCGTCGCCGGGAGGTACGCCGGCATCGCCGCCACGAACCCGCCCCGCTCCTCGACGTAGGCTGCGATCCGAGGCGGCATCGAGGCACGGCCGGCGCTGAGGTCCGCCATCGCGGACGCAAGCGCCTGCCGGAGGGCATCGGGATCGAGCAGCGATTTCGTGTCGGCCGAGGACAGGATGAGCATCGGACCACGATAACAACCCGCGTCGCTTTCCTTCCACCACGCCCGCCTGGCCGCAACCCGCGCACAGCGGCCCTACCGTCTTGTACTCGACGTGCACCACCAGCGGCACACCGGCGAGATCGACGACACCGATCACATGCACATCAAGAAGACCCTATCCATGGCATGGGATCCCGATCAATACGCTCGGTATGCATATGAACGGTCACGTCCGTTCGTGGAGTTGGTGAACCGCATCGGTGCCACGCACCCCTTGTCCGTGGTCGATTTGGGCTATGGGTCCGGCGAACTCACCGCCACCCTGGGTCAGCGCTGGCCTGACACCCGTGTGGTGGGGTGGACATTGACGATGCGATGCTGGCGGCGGCCCAGTCATTCACTACTGATTGCGTCTCGTTCTACAAGGGAGACATCACCTCGTGAGTGCCGCCATCGCCACTTGACGTGATCGTTTCGTACCTCGACTGGTTGAGCATCTCAACCCCGGTGGCTGGTCGGCCGTCCAAGTGCCGGGCAACCTCGACGACCCTCATCGATCTTGGTATGGATCTCACGGCGGACGCATGGGAAACCATGGATGTGCACATACTGCAGGGTTCCCCTTCCGACGAGTGTTGGTAGCCCACAAGCGCTGAGACCAACGCGTCTGCGGGAACGACATGCAATGTCAAGTTCGTCGAAAGACCTGTGAACAACCTTCGCCTTCCCCGACGACTTCGTGCCAGTGCACTACTGGCGGCCGCCGTGACATGTGCGTTGGCAGGTTCGCCACTGATCAGTACACGCATAAACGCGGTGCCGTCGACGCCACGTATGCGGTGCGAAAAGCCGATTTGGTCACCGGGCAAGCTCATCGCCGGGGTGGTGGAGAACATCGACGTGGATGCCAACGGCCAAGTCATCAAAGACGACGGCGACCCCAAGATGCGCGGCAAACCGCTGGTAACAACCCAGACAAGAACGGGTCCAATCAGCATTCTTGTTTGGGAAAAGTGTCTATACGCCCATGTTCCCCAACAAGAATGCACTTGTGACCCATTCTTGTTGGGGTTAGGACGGCTCGGTGACCCGCTCGATTCGCCTAGGTCAACCCCCGGCGCACATACTGGCAGCAGGTACTCGGAAACGAGAGTGCTCGATGAAGGGACACGCTGATGCGATTCTGCTGGTTCAACCTGATGCCATGGCCGGATCTGCCGGACAACTTTCGTGAGGAATCGAACTCTGTGTGGGTAGACATCCCGCAGAAGTATTTCGACCCCCGTAGGGCCAACGCGGTGTACCACGAGTACATGGACCAATTGGAGTTTGCCGACGCGTGCGGCTTCGATGGCATCGGCGTCAACGAACACCACCAGAACGGCTATGGCATCATGCCCAGCCCCAACCTCATCGCCGCCGGTCTGGCCCGGCGCACCAGTCGTGCCGCCATCTGCGTTATTGGCAACTCCATTGCGCTGTACAATCCGCCCATTCGAGTGGCCGAAGAGTTCGCCATGCTCGACGTCATCAGCGGTGGGCGACTGGTGGCGGGGTTCCCGGTGGGCACACCGATGGACACCAACTTCTGTTACGGACAGATCCCCGCACTCACTCGCGACAAGTATCTCGAAGCCCACGAACTCATCATGCGGGCCTGGCACGAGGACGAGCCCTTTGCCTTCGACGGCAAATACAACCAGTTGCGCTATGTCAACTGTTGGCCCAAACCCATTCAGCGTCCCAATCCGCCCATCTATGTGCCCGGCGGCGGATCTGTGGAGACATGGGACTTCTGCCTGGACAACGACTACAACTATTCGTACTTATCATTTAGTGGATACAAAGCCGGCAAGATGCTCATGGATGGCTACTGGAATCGTGTGGCCGAGCGGGGCAAGGACCTGTCGCCATATCGGGCCAGCTTCGCCCAAGTCATCTGCACCGCCGAGAGCGATGCTCAGGCCGAAGAGTTGTACTCCGAGCATATCCTCTACTTCTACAACCGCTGCCTGCACGTTGATCCCCGTTTCGCCGACCCGCCCGGGTATCGCACCATCAAAACCATCAAGGCGGGGGCCCTCAGTCAGCTCCGTGAAAGTAGGCAGAAAGCCTTTGCCGAGCTCACCTGGAAGAACCTGGTGGAAGGCGGGTATGTCATTGCCGGGGGTCCCGACACGGTACGCGAGCGTATGGAGGACATGATCAAAGGGTTGCGTATCGGTATGGTGTTCGGCTTGTTCCAGATGGGCGACATGCCGGACTGGAAGGTGCGTATCAACACACAGTTGTTCGCCGAGAAGGTGATGCCACAATTGCGCAACATGTGGCCCGAGTACGCCGGCGATGATCGCTGGTGGATCCATCCGATGGAGGATCGTGTACAACCGGAAGCCACGTTTGCCGAACGTCTGCGCCAGGAACGACCTTGACTGCAGTAGCTATGCGTACCTATGGCATCACCACGCGGTTGGGCCTTGATGGGCAGGTACGACAGTACGGAGAAAGTGGTCCGGCAGTGGTGTATTTCCACGGAGTATCCGGTCTGTTTGCCGAAGAGCCGTTCCTGGAGCACCTCGCCGATTCGGGCTACACGGTCCATGCCCCGCAGTGGCCGGGCTACGGAGAAGAGCCCACCGAGGATCGACTGATGGACATGCAAGACTTTGCCCTGCATGGCTGGGATGTGGTGGACGCCATCGGTGCCCATACAGGTGACAAGCCCCACGTGATGGGGCTCGACTTCGGCGCCATGATCGCCGCCGAGATGGCCTGTCTGGCCCCTCGCGATCTGTCGAAGTTGGTACTCATCGGTCCGCTGGGCCTGTGGTTGGACGCTCACCCCATTGCCGATCTGTTCGCCACGTTGCCGTATGAGTTTCCTCGTCTGCTGTTTGCCGACGCCGATCTCGGTACGTCGCTGATGACCGGCGGTTTCAACTTCGAAGACCCAAAGGCCATCGAAGCATTCATGATCTCCAATTCCCGGCGACTGGGCACGGCTGGCAAAGTGCTGTTCCCTATCCCTAACCGGCGTCTATCGAAGCGGCTGTATCGCCTTTGCGCGCCCACTCTGTTGGCGTGGGGGGCCGAAGACCGCTTCATCGCACCGCAGCATTTCGCGCCGGCATGGAAGACACTGGTGCCTCATGCCACCGTGGTGGAAATTCCAGAGGCTGGCCACTTAGTGACACTGGAACGACCGAAACAGTTGGCGGTGCAGGTAGCTGCATTTCTCGACCACTGACATCGGACCTACTGCATCCGTGGGTTGCGCCCTCTTTGAACACGTCTGTGGTGTTTTCTTGCCTGATGACACATCCCATCCCGCCCCTTCGTGCGACCTTCGACCCCCGGTTGCCCAAGCGCACTTGACCCACCTGTCAATATTGCGTGATCAGCCACGGCGTCCAGAACCTGTTCGGAGAATCGTCATCTTCGTGAGCCTGGATGAAGTCGAGCACTGCTTGCACATCCGCCTCTGGATCGAGGAGACCATTCGAAACTTTCGTGATCGACAATGGCGGAATCATCTCGTAGAACCTCCGGTAACAATTCCAAGCGTGGTCGATATCTGGGGCAACATCGAGCAGATCGAAACCAAGAACAGCGGTTGGTGGCGCCGGTGGCTTCCCGGGGCCGGAGTAACTCGTATGCGCTCGAACCTTCCGGTCTCTGGCCCTCAAAATCATTGAGCATCAAGGAAACGATGTCTCGATGAATAGACATGCCAATCACCATGGCTGGTGCTCGGTCACAGAATCGAAGCAGCAACGTTTCGGAGCGGTTTTTCGTCAACCATCCTTTTGCATCTTGCAATAGATCCTCCTCGACACCAAAGGTCGTGGCTTCCGCTTCCCAGTCCGACAACCAATACGTCAACGGAGCAACGTCCACAACATGAGAACAGAGACTCACAACGCCAGATTCACCACGACGAACAGCGAAGTAGCCGGCATTGACAAAGTCAGCCATCAGAATTGACCCACTCAGTGTGCCTTTGCAATGTTCAAGGCCGTAACATGACGCCCAATTCGATGTACCAGCTTGATCACGAGAGTTGCCATGGGGCATCATCGCCAATAGATGAAGAACTCCACGGGTGTTTTTCTGCGCAGAAC
>JANYHQ010000655.1 GCA_025358985.1 Acidimicrobiales bacterium | reverse complement strand
GTGTGGGGCAACTCACCGTGGGTTCGAATCCCACGCTCTCCGCCAACATCCGGGGGGCAGGGGTTCCGCAAGGACAACCTGTCTCCCGGATTGTCTCGCTCCGTCCCGGGAGCACCGTTACCGTGGGGCATGGATGTTCGCCAGATCCGACCCACCGACCACGAGGACGCAGCCATGGTCACGGCCATAGCCGAAGCCCGCTTGGCGGTGTCGCATGGTGATGTGCCGGTGGGAGCAGTGGTGCTCATCAACGAAGAGGTGGTGGCCCAGCGTCACAACGAGCGCGAGCTCACTTCGGACCCCTGCGCCCATGCCGAGATCTTGGCGCTGCGCGATGCCGCTCAGCGCAACGGGTTCTGGCGTCTCGACACTGCCACCGTGGTGGTGACCCTGGAACCGTGTGCAATGTGTGCGGGGGCCATGGTCAACGCCCGGGTCAAACGATTGGTGTTCGGTGCCGCGGATGCCAAAGCCGGGGCCACCGGGTCGCTCTACAACCTCTGTGCCGACCCCCGGTTGAACCATGAGGTGGAGGTGGTGGCGTTGGTACGGGCCTCCGAGTGCGCGGCCCTGCTCAGCGAATTCTTCGCCCTGAAACGCACACCCAGCAACGGCTGATCAGCAGCTACCATCTCAGCCGCCGTGGAGGGGTGCGAGAGCGGCCGAATCGGACGGTCTCGAAAACCGTTGTGGCGCAAGTCACCGTGGGTTCGAATCCCACCCCCTCCGCCACACACAGCGCCCCGGTCGCCACTGGCACCGGGGCGTTTTGCATCAACGATCGTTGGTATGGACCTGGAACATGGACACCACGCTTCGCTCCACGAATGCGCCCAATGCAGCCCAGTCCGTTCTCCCCGACGCCACCCACGCCGGAATGATGGAGGCATAGACGCCCAGTACTGCCTGAGCGGCTAGTGCCGGATCCTCGGTGCGGTACCTCGATGACTCCATACCGGAGGCAAATCGCTCGGCCAGGCGGGGTAGCAACATACGTCGCAACTCATTGGTGTCGGCCGCCGGCAATCCGTTGGTGGACGGGGCCCGGGGGCCTTCCCAGCGCAACAACGAGCGCAGTAGACCTGGGTCAGCGGCCGCCCTATTGCACATCACACGAGAGAAGATGGCCAATGGATCAGGATCGCCGCCCACGGAACGCACTGCGTCCACTGACTGCCCTTCTTCATCGAGCAGGCGGTTGACCACCACGGTGCACACTGCGACGGCGATGGCGTCCTTGTCCTCGAAGTGCAGATAGAACGTCCCCAGGCCCACATCGGCGCGTTCGGTGATGGCGCTGATGGTGGCGCCCTCCACACCGGCAAAGGCGTACGTCTCGGCGGCGGCGTCGAGTAGTCGACGGCGGGTGTGCTGCTTGCGGCGCTCACCTCGTCGTAGCGGCGCACCGTCGGCGCCCTCGGTGATGCTCGCCAGATGGTTTGTGAGCACGGTGCCTCCACTGTTGGACATTGGACCTCTTGATCACCATCCACTCCACCGCGTTTGCGAGGTGTAGTGAAGTTCACGGCTGATTGAGTCGTCGTCATTGATGATCGGTAGTTCTGGAGCTGAGGTTAAGCCCAACGAAGATGAAATCGACGGAAGGTGCAAACAGTCGACCAATTCCATTGTCATTCACATGTTTTCGCTCCATTCCCTACTTCGGCTGGCCAGTCGGATGACCATAGATCGGCCACTATCGTCGTCCGCTCGCGTTCGGAAACCTCCCGGGCGCCCCACATCGCTGTGGCGAGGAGATGACAATTGCCTGAATCGTCGGCTGCTTCACCCGAGTTCCCGGTACTCGACCCCGTAACCTTCCACGGGCGGATCTTGGTCCTCGGATGCGGTTCGGTGGCGCAATGCGTCTTACCGTTGTTCGTACGTCACATCAGCGTGGCGCCGACACAGATCACGATCATGGATTTCGTGGACAACCGCCAGCGAGTGGCCGACCTGCTGGTCCAAGGCGTTCGTTACGTGGAACAACGGCTGACCGAGCACAATTTGGCCGCCACCCTGGGCACGTACCTGGCGTCCGGCGACATCCTCATCGACTTGGCCTGGAACATCGATTGCTCAACCCTGCTGACGTGGTGTCGTAACAACAACGTCCGGTATCTCAACACCTCCGTGGAGATGTGGGATCCCTATGGCGATGCATCGTTCCAAGACCCTCGTGAACGCAGCCTCTACGTACGCCATATGGAGATGCGCAAGCTCATCAACGGTTGGCCCCACAACTCAGGAGCCACGGCCATCGTGGAGCACGGTGCCAACCCCGGCCTGGTGTCGCACATGGTCAAGGACGGACTCACCTCCATCGCCACCAGGCTGTTGGCCGAAGGGCCTCCTGCCGGTAGCGCACCAGTGGACATCACTCGTATTGGTAGCGCGCTTGAGGCCCGTGCTTACAACCGCTTGGCCATGGAACTCGGGGTCAAGGTCATCCACGTGGCGGAGCGTGACACCCAGATCACGGACCGGCCCAAAGAGGTCGATGAGTTCGTCAACACGTGGTCGGTGGACGGCCTCTACGAGGAGGGCGTGGCGCCCGCGGAACTTGGTTGGGGTACCCATGAACGACGTATGCCCGAAGGCGCCTATGTGCACCAGAGCGGCCCTTCGAATCAGATCGCGTTGGCTCGTATGGGCATTGACACCAAGGTTCGCTCGTGGACCCCTGCCGGAGAAATCATCGGATGCGTGGTCCGCCACGGAGAAGCGTTCACCATCAGTGATCACCTCACGGTGTGGGATGACGACCACGCCGTAT
>JANYHQ010000651.1 GCA_025358985.1 Acidimicrobiales bacterium | reverse complement strand
AGCGTTCGCACCGCTTGTGCCGCCGAGTGTGTTGCCTCCCCAGAACAGGCCCGCGAACAGAACCGTGGATCCTACGGGAACGACCACATCGGAAGTAGTGGAGTTGAAGGTGGTGACGGTGCCGCCGCCCTCCAACGGACTGGCCGCGGCGCCGTCGATGTCGACGTAGGACATCACGTCGCTATTGGCCGTGGTGCACCCGGTGAGACAGGTCATGTTCGAGTTGGCGGCCATGGTGATGTCGCCCTGGACGTTGGTGGTGAACACCGACCCGAATGCGGTGACCGCTTCCGCGCGCTGGGCTCCCAGAGCCAGGCTGAGGGCGGCGAGCGTGCTGGTGACCATGACCAGCGCGCTTAGGGCTGAGATAAACCGGTGTGCGCCACCACGCCAAGATTGCCGACGAGACGATGGCGCTGCGGCTCGGTTCTGGGTGGTTGGAAGGGTTCGGTTCATCTCGACGGTTTCAGGTGGCCCGGGTCGTCTTGTCCGGAGTGGGGGAGTAGCTGACAGTTCTGAAGATTGCGCATCGGCGTTTCGCCAGACCGACTAAATCCGGCCGCTGAGTGCCGGCTGGGGATGGGCCGCCGAACCCATCCGGAAGTTTCGAACTAGGCACCGCCGCGGGTGACGCGCATGATGCACTGCAGGCCCTCGCCTACGGTGGTTTGTGCCGTCACCGCCCACTGGCGAGACGAACCGGCATTTACACGGTCCACCGTGATGAATCCGAGTCCGACAGTGGTGCCCTTGGCATCAAGGAATGCAGTGGTGATCACATAGCTGGCGACCGCTTTGCTGCTGTTGGTGACGGAGCCGGCCGACGTCCAGTCCCCGTCAGCGCCACTGGGGGCTTTGGCACACGACTTCACGGCGACGTCGGCCAGCGCACCAACCTCGTTCTTCAGCTTCGGAATGGCGTTGGCATCCACGTCTGGATTGCTGCGCACCGCGGTTGGAGTGGGCGCCGCCGACGCATTGACCGGTGTTTTCACAGGTGTTTCTGCCTTGGCCGCGATGGTCTCCTTCGAGGGCACCGTGCTACCGGCGGGCACGGCCGCAGGCGCTTGCGGTGCCGCCGTGGAGTCCGGGATGACAGCCGCCAGTTGAGTAGGAGCGTCGGTCGTCGCTCCCGCAACAGTTGCGTCGGTGACGACGGAGGTGTCTGGACCAATGGCATCGGTGGAGGCATCGGTGGAGGCATCGCTGGAGCAGGCATTGAGCATGAACGGCACGAGGGCCATTGCCAAGCAAGCAACAACACGGGCAGGTTTGTTGGCGCGTGGGTCGCTGGACAGCTTCACGGGCACTCCTTGGAGCAATGTGGTGACGTCGATCTCGGTCACAGGACGGGTGGTTGACCAGTCCATCGACGGTTGCCCGGTAGGCCTGAAGGCCTACCAACGCTTATCGGTCAGGACGGCCCTGACCTTACCGAATTGCCCACGTTCCGTGATCTTTTTTTTCAGTTGTCGACCGTTACTATCACCAGGTGCGGTTCCTCCGAACTACTGATCTCAACTTCAGTGTTGAATCTGCAGTCAGAGTGACTCGGCCAAGATGGTGCCGTCACGGTCCACCACCACCACATCCACCTGAGTGGCCGAGGTCACGAGGGCGGTCTCAGCCACCAATTGGGCGGCTTCACATACCGCTGCGGTGAGCGCAGTTCCCAACCCCGAATCAGCAGTGCGGGCCACTTGTAGTACCCCCAACGCGGTGTTGGCGGCACGGGCAGCCATCACCACATCGCCGGATGCACCGCAGGCGGCCAGCCTCTGCGCCAAAGCATTGATGTCCACCTGACTTCGGCCTGAGTGTAGATCCATATGGCCGTTGGCCAACTTGGAAAGCTTGGCAAAACCGCCCCCAATGGTGAGGCGAGGTACAGGATGCGATCGCACGTACTTCAACAATCCACCCGCAAAGTCACCCATGTCCAACATCGCCGTATTCGGTAATGAGAACCGTTGCTGTACGGCCAGCTCCGAAGTACTGCCCGTGCATCCGGCCACATGCACATGACCAACGGCCCGAGCCACATCTACCCCCCGATGGATGGAATGTATCCACGCCGAGCATGAGTACGGAATGACGATGCCTGTGGTCCCCAAGATCGAAAGCCCCCCAACGATGCCGAGCCGAGGATTCCATGTATGCAGAGCAATCTGAGCGCCCCCGGGAACCGAGATCTCCACGTGTACGTCCGCACTGGCACCGAATGCGGCCGCCACTTCAGCCACCGCGGTGCCGATCATTTGGCGAGGCACCGGGTTGATGGCGGGCTCACCCACCGCCAGCGGCAAACCGGGCAACGTGATCGTGCCCACCCCCTCGCCTGCTGAGAACGTCACCCCCGCCCCCGGTGTGCCCTGTCGTACGGTGGCCACCACTACTGCCCCATGCGTGACATCGGGATCGTCGCCCGCATCCTTCACAACCCCGGCGGCGGCCGACCTATCCATCAGTGATTCCGTGGCCAACGCGAACCACACCCGTTGCCCACGAGGCAACGTGATCTCCACCGGATCAGGAAAAACCCCACTGAGCAGCGCCGAATACGCCGCCTTGGTGGCTGCCGTGGCACACGCACCCGTGGTCCAACCGCGACGCAACGGACCGGTGGGCCGATGCTCGTCGAGTTCGAGGTGTGCTTCGAGGTTTGCTTCGAGGTTTGCGTCCTGCGGCTCCACAACCCCCATCATCACAGCTCATCAGCACAGTTCCCGCTTCGGCGCCGGGTCCGGCTACGTTCGCTGGCCGTGAACGTCCTCGGTCCCCGTCTTGTCATTGCGGGCACGCACTCGGGTGTGGGTAAGACCACGGTGGCCACGGGACTGATG
Organism: Acidimicrobiales bacterium; assembly: GCA_025358985.1. Classification (GTDB taxonomy): domain Bacteria; phylum Actinomycetota; class Acidimicrobiia; order Acidimicrobiales; family JANYDT01; genus JANYHQ01. Next base: position 269 of record JANYHQ010000651.1, on the reverse strand, counting down.
GCGGCACTGGCATCGCGAGGGGTGCTGGTCGCCTCAGCCAAGGTGGGCCCGGACTTCATCGACCCCGGCTACCACTCCCTGGCCACCGGCCGCCCGGGGCGCAATCTCGATGCCTGGATGTGCGGCGTGGACGCCATTGGTCCGCTCGCCGGACGGGCCGCCCACGGGTGCGATGTACTAATCGTGGAGGGGGTGATGGGGTTGTTCGACGGGGCCGGTGATGGCACACCATCGTCGACCGCCGACGTAGCCAAGCTCATCGATGCACC
>JANYHQ010000631.1 GCA_025358985.1 Acidimicrobiales bacterium | reverse complement strand
GTACGGCTTGTCTGCTCGACGACGCGGTGGCTGTGCTCGGTCTCCCGGGGGCGGTGGCGGGTGTGTATCTGGCCGGCTTGTCAGCATTATCAGCATTGTCAGCATTGTCGGCCGGCGCCGTTGCCGAACCTGGCGTGGCGGATCAGCACCTCCACGTCACCGTGTTGGTTCCGGCCCACAACGAACAGCTCAACATCGAGGCCACCGTGACATCGCTGCTCAACACCGATTATTCGGTGCAACATCGTCGGGTGGTGGTGGTGGCCGACAACTGCAGTGACGACACTGCGGTGCGCGCCGGTGCCGCCGGTGCCGAGGTCCTCGTGCGAACCGATCCGATCAATCGGGGCAAAGGCTTTGCGTTGGAACACGGTTTGGCCGAGGTGATGAAGATCCCTTGGACCGACGTGGTGGTGGTGGTGGATGCCGATACCATCGTGAGCACCAATCTGTTGCGTGCTCTGACGGCAATTGTGTCCGGCGGCGAACACGCCGTACAGGCTGATTATCAGGTCCGCAATCCCGGTGATAGCTGGCGCACCCGCCTACTGCACATCGCGTTCACGGCGTTTCACCAGGTGCGGTCATCTGGTCGGGAGCGCCTTGGATTGTCGTGCGGGTTGCGAGGCAACGGTATGGCGTTTTCTCGCGATGCCCTGCAACGGGTGCCCCATCAAGTTCACTCAGTGGTCGAGGATCTCGAATACGGAATTCGTTTGGCACGCGCTGGGATCAGGGTGGCCTATGCGCCGCAAGCATGGGTCCGCGGCGACATGCCCGCCGATGCTTCAGCATCGCAAACACAGCGCGACCGGTGGGAGGGCGGGCGTCGACTCATTCGTCGTACCGAAGGCCCGTCCTTGGCCAAAGAGGCACTACGGACCCGCGATCCGGTGCTGGCTGATCTGGCCATCGACGTGTACCTCCCTCCGTTGGGGCAACTGGTGACTGCGTTGTCTGTAGGTTTGGCGGTCGCCACTTGCACCGGCATCGGCGCCCGCCGCCAACGCGCCGCCTACGTTCACGGCATTGGGTTGGCCGGGGTGGCGCTGCACGTTGGAAGGGCATGGCGGGCCAGCGGCACCGGGATGAGCGGCCTGGTCGATCTGGCCCGAGCGCCCGGATATGTGGCCTGGAAACTGGTTCGGCGGGCGCAACAGGCATTTGGTCAACTCGACGCCATTCCAACCAACTGGGTGCGTACCGCCCGTGCCGGGGAGCACGAAGAGCCGGTGTAGCGAGGGGCACGCGCAGTTCAGGTTCTATCGGCGGAGCAGGTGTGCCATCATTGACAGCGATGGATCTTCGACAGCTCGCTGCACTCATCGCCGTGGCCGAATGTGGGACGTTTTCGGCTGCCGCCGACAAGCTCCACACCGTGCAGTCCAACGTCAGCGCGCATATCGCTCGGCTAGAGAAACAATTGGGCGCCACGCTGGTGGATCGCACCGCCGGTCGACTCACCGAAGAAGGCGAGATCGTGGTGGCTCGGGCTCGACGCATACAAACAGAGCTCGAAGGGCTGGTCGCCGACGTCACGGCCCTGCGCCATGACGTGGTGGGCGACGTTCGTCTGGGCATCATCGGTACGGTGGCTCGATGGTTGGTACCGCCCTTGCATTCGGCCATGACCAAGGCCCATCCTCACGTTCGCCTCGTGGTGGTGGACGCTTCGACCACGTCGTTGGCGCCGCAATTGGTGGGTGGATTCCTGTCGCTGGCCATCGTCAATCTTCCGTTGGCCGACCCCGACATGCTGGTCCGTCCGTTGTTCGAAGAAGACATGGTGGCGGTGGTGCCCAATGGTCACAAACTGTCCACACTCGACGTCATCCATATGCCCAATTTGCACTCGGTGCCGTTGCTGCTGCCGCCCACCGGGATGTCGTACCGTCCAGAGCTTGACCTGGTGGCCGACGAAGCTGACGTGTCGCTGGTGGCCCAGGCCGAGATCGACGGTGTACGACTGATCACGTCCATGGCCTTCGATGGTGTGGGGGTGGCCATCGTGCCCGCCACCGCTGTCCCCGGTCACATGACCGGCCCGTGGCGTTGCATTCCGGTGGAGGGCATACGACCCCGCCAGGTGGGCCTGGTGCAGCGGCGAAGGGGCATGCTGTCGGCTCCCGCACGAGCATTGATGGCGGTGCTGCTCGACGTCATCGCCGAGCAAGCAGCGGCACAGCCCGGCGTGCGTTTGCTGGAGCCCGAACCGGCATAGGGGCTAGTGCTCGCCCACGTGGCGGCTGGCGGGATACGTTGCCCAGATGAGTCCCGGGCCCACCGATTCCACACTCCTCGCTGATGCCGCCGGGTTGCTCCCCGACGCGGTGAAACTGCGCCGCCATCTCCACCGCAACCCCGAACTCGGTCTCATCCTGGAGACCACCCGCCAATCGGTTCTGGAGTCACTCGACGATTTGGGCCTGGAGATCTGTCAACACCACAGCACATCGGGTCTTGCCGCCATCATCGACGGTGGACACGACGGACCCACCGTGTTGTTGCGCGCTGACATGGACGCACTTCCGCTTCACGAAGATGCTGACATCGAGTTTCGTTCGAACACGCAGGGGTCGATGCATGCATGCGGTCATGATCTGCATACGGCGATGCTGGCGGGCGCCGCACGGCTGCTGCATGCCCGTCGAGGCGACATCCACGGTCGGGTTTTGCTCATGTTCCAGCCGGGGGAAGAAGGCCATCACGGTGCTCGTTTCATGCTCGATGAGGGGCTTCTGGACAATGTCGGCACCGTAACTCGGGCTTTTGCCCTCCATGTGTCCACGGCTGCGAACACGGGCATGGTCGCCACCCGCGCCGGTTCCATCATGGCGTCATCAGACGTACTCGAAATCACGGTCAAGGGTCGGGGCGGCCATGCATCGGCACCTCATTATGCGCTCGATCCAATTCCGGTGGCATGCGAGATAGTGCAGGCATTGCAGATGATGATCACCCGGCGTATCGACGTGTTCGATCCATCGGTGGTCACTGTTTCTCAAATCACCGCCGGCACCACCAACAACGTCATTCCGCCCACGGCCACCTTGATTGGCACAATACGGGCAGTATCGGAACGCACCCGTATGCAAGTCCATGATGGCATCCGTCGCGTGTCGGCGGGGATCGCCGCGGCGCATGGATGTGAGGTGGAAGTGGACATCGTCAACGGGTTTCCGGTCACCGTCAACGACGATCATGTGAGCGCTGAGGTGATGGCCCTCACGTCGCGTCTACTGGGCGACAAACGGGTGGTGCAGATGGCCAATCCGGTTATGGGTTCTGAGGATTTCAGCTACGTGTTGCAGCGTGTACCCGGGGCCATGGCGTTCTTGGGTGCCACCCCGCCCGGGGTGAGTCCGTTGACGGCTGCCCCCAACCATTCCAACCTCGTGCGTTTCGACGAGGACGCCATGCCTACGGGTATGGCATTGTACGCGGCGTACGCATTGGAGCAATTGGCGGGCTGAATCTGTCGGCATTTACGTAATGGGGACCGAACTGACGTGCTCCCGCGGTTCCCATCGTGCCTCGCTCATACGCACCCGGTCATAGGATTTTCCGAACGGCACGCCTTCGCTACGCAGTAGTGGAAGTTGGCGTTGTCCAACTTCGGCAGCGCACGTACCATCGGCTCTCACTACTCGGTGCCATGGAACCTCGTCGCCATAGCGCGACATGATCTTGGCCACTTGACGGGGCCCACCTTCGCCCAGCCATTCGGCAATTTCGCCGTATGCCATGACCCTTCCGAAAGGGATGGTGTCCACTATGTCAAGCACCCTCCGGGCGTAGTCCGGTAAACCCTGGAAGCGCGACGTTGAAGCTCCAGAGTCACGACGGGGAGTCACTGCGCCCCGTCAGCCCAACAACACAACGAGGGCAAGTGCCGCCAGTGCGGCATTTCGAACAATGGCATCGGGG
>JANYHQ010000630.1 GCA_025358985.1 Acidimicrobiales bacterium | reverse complement strand
CGCTGGCGTTGCCCTCCCGACACGTTGGATCCTCCCTGGGCGATGCGAGCATCGAGGCCACCCGGCATGGCAGAGACGAAGTCGCGGGCCTGGGCCACGCTGAGGGCCTCCCACAGTTCCTCATCGGTGGCATCCGGTTTGCCGTAACGCAGGTTGCTGGCCACGGTGCCGGAGAACAGATACGGCTTTTGCGGCACCAAACCCACCCGTGTCCAAAGCACCTCAGGATCCAGTTCACGGACATCGACCCCGTCAACGAATACCGTGCCCGACGTGGCATCGGCCAAGCGCGGAATGAGGTTGATCATGGTGGTTTTGCCTGAGCCGGTACTGCCGATGATGGCCGTGGTTTGGCCAGCCAACGAACGGAAGGAGATGTTGCACAACACACCCGCCTCAGCCCCCGGATAGTGGAAACCAACGTCACGCAGTTCCAATGAAGCACTCGACGACACCGACGTCACCGGGTGCTCCGCTATCACCACCGAAGACGGTGTGTCCAACACTTCCTGGATGCGCTCGGCACACACCGCAGCACGGGGAATCATCACCGCCATGAAGGTGGCAAACATGATCGACATCAGGATCTGGGCCAGATAGCTGAGAAAGGCGATGAGTGAGCCGATTGACATGGAGCCCGAACTGACTCTGCTGGCTCCGATCCACAGCACCGCCACGCTGGACGCGTTGAGGATCACCGTGACGGTGGGAAACATGAACGCCATGAGCCGACCGGCCCGCAATGCGGTGTCGGTGACGTCTCGGTTGACGGCCTGGAACCGCTGAGACTCATCCGGTTCGCGGACAAACGCGCGCACCACACGGATGCCGGTGATCTGCTCACGTAGTACCCGGTTGATGGAGTCGATGCGCACCTGCATGAGACGGAACTGCGGAATCATGCGCGACACCACATAGCCGATGCTGATGATGAGCACCGGCACACTGACCAACAAGATGGCGGACAATCCAATGTCCTCTCGCAATGCCATCACCACTCCACCCACCACGGTGATGGGAGCGGCTACCAACAGCGTGCAGGTGAGCAACACCAGCATCTGGACCTGCTGCACATCGTTGGTGATTCGGGTGATCAACGACGGCGCTCCCAGCACACCAACTTCGCGCGCAGAAAAGCCGGTGACTGTGTGGAACAGGCTGCTGCGTACATCGCGTCCGAAACCCATGGCAGTACGAGATCCGAAGTACACGGCCCCGATGGCAAAGGCCACCTGGACCAGGGTAATTGCCAGCATCACCAGCCCCGTGGAGCGGATATAAGCACTGTCACCACGCGCAATGCCTCGGTCGATGATGTGGGCGTTGAGGCTGGGGAGGTATAGCGCGGCGGTGGTTTGCACCAACTGCAGCCCCACCACGGCCACGATGAGGGCGCGGTAACGGCGTAAATACGTGCGAAGGAGGCGTATCAGCATGAAGTTACCCAGGGTACCCACTTACCGTGGGCTAGATGGCGCCCCCCTGGTTGCGTCCGTCAACGGAATTGGGGATCGGCCCACTCGGGGAACACGTCAGGCAAATCCGCCGATACACCCAGGGTGAAATGCGGAGGCCGCTTTTCCAAGAAGCTGGTGACACCCTCACGTGCATCCTCGCTGCGGCCACGCTCCAAGATGGCTCGCGAGTCCACCCGGTGGGCGGCCATGGGGTGGTCCTCGCCCAGCATGCGCCACAGCATTTGACGGGTGAGGGCCACCGACACGGGGGCTGCGTTATCGGCAATTTCTCGAGCAATTGCGTACGCCGCCGGCAGCAGTTCCTCAACACTATGCACGCTTCGTACCAGGCCACCAGCCAGCGCCTCATCGGGTGTCAGGAGGCGACCGGTGAAACACCATTCTGCTGCTGTCGAGATGCCCACGATCCGGGGCAGAAACCACGATGAGCACGCTTCGGGCACAATGCCTCGGCGGGCGAACACAAAGCCGATCTTGGATCCCTCCGCTACCAAGCGAATATCCATGGCCAACGTCATGGTGACACCCACGCCCACCGCATGACCGTTGATGGCGGCAATCACGGGTTTCTTGCAGTCGAAGATCCGCAACGTGAGCAGACCACCTCCATCGCGTGGTATCCCGGCGTCGCTGATCACGTCACTGCCACCACGACTGAACGTGGCCCCGCCCGACGACATGTCGGCACCGGCACAGAATGCTCGACCCCGACCGGTGACCACCACCGCCCGCACTGCGTCATCGGCATCGATTTCGTCGAACGCCGCAATCATCTCATGCAACATCGTGCCCGTGAAGGCATTGAGGGCCTCGGGTCGATCCATGGTGAGAGTGGCAATTCCGTCGCCAACTTCGAGCGAGATCTGCGTATAGGCCATAGATCGAACCTAGAGAGCGTGGCTGGGTCGGCGCAAACGGGGACCCCCACTTTGACGAGTTCACACCTCGTTCACAGCCACAATCAGAACCGAGGGGCCGACGCAGCCTACGATCCCCGGGACGCAGCCCAGGCGTTCAGCCCCCAGGAGGATTTTATGCAGCCCATTTCTCGCCGATCATTTCTCACCATGGCAGCGGCGGGGCCACTCTTCGTCCTGGCCGCCTGCAGCAGCGACAGTTCCTCCACGGCCACCCCAGCTGACAGCAGCCCAGACAGCAGCCCAGACAGCAGCCCAGACAGCAGCGCCGCCACTAGCGACGGCACCACGGCTGCGGTGGCGGCCACCGGGAAGCTCACCGGTACCTTGAACTTTCTCAACTTCACCGGTTGGGCCGGCCCCACCACCTACGCCGATTTCGCAACGGCGTTCCCCGGAGCCAAGGTCAACGAAATCGCCTACGCATCCGCCGATGACACCGTCAGCAAAGCCAAGGGTCGCGCTGGGGACATCGATTTGGTGCTGGTGGATGGCACCACGTTCCCCCGATTGACCGCACTCGGGGTACTAGCCAAACTCGGCGACATTCCGAATATGGCGTCGGTGGCCACGCAATACAAAGGCAACTCCTGGGACCCCGACAACGCCAGCTTTGCTCCCACCGATCACGGCCGCACCGGCATCATCTACCGCAAAGATCTGGTGAAGACCCCACCCACGTCGTGGGCCACGTTCTTTGCCATGATCCCGGACTATTCCGGCAAGGTGGCCGTGCTCGATTATCAAGCCAGCGTGATGGACAACATCTTGCAGATGCTGGGCAAGCCCGTCGGCTCCACCAACCAGGCCGACCTTGACGCCGTGCTGAAGGTGCTCACCACGGCCAAGCCCCACCTCTTGGCCATCTCCACCGAGGTGGGCAAAGCAGTGGCCGCAGGGGACGCCGTGATGGCCATGTGCGACGCCTATGACGCCCAGCTGGCGCTCACCACCAATCCCGATGTGGTGTGGGTGGATCCCAGTGAAGGTCAGGTGGGCTACCTCGAGGGTCTAGCGGTGCTTGACGGGCCGCGCGCCGAGTTGGCCAAGGCATTTGTCAACTTCTTCTTGGAGCCCAAAAACTACGCAGCATTCATCAACAAGGTGGCATCACCGTACGTGGAGCCTGACAACCCTGGCATTGACGCCGTGCTCAAGAACTCACCCGTGATCAATCCGCCTGCGCCGGTTGTGGCCAAGTTGAAATACCACACATTCCTCGGTGCCGATCAGCCCAAATGGGACACGGTATGGGACGCCTTCAAGGCAGCTTGATGTGGTCGGCGACCAACCGCCAGTCGTAGCCACACGTTCACGCAGCAGGGCCAGCCGCCAAACCGGGCCCCACGACGCCACCCGGATGCGGTTGGGTCCACTGGTGATACCCGACTGGCTGCTGGTGGTGATGGTGTGTGTGGTTCCCATTGGATTCATGGTGAGCCGTTCGTTCGGACAAGCCAACCCCATCACGCTTGATGTGAAGATCATTGGAACCATCAACTCGTATCGAACCCTGTTGTCCCCATTGTATCGACCAGTACTCGTCCGATCGTTGACGTTGTCGGCGCTCACGGTGATGCTGTGTCTGGTGATTGGTACTCCAGCGGCACTGGCGCTCAGCCGACTGCAGGGCCCCGCTCGCAACCGTCGCCTGATCGCCGTGATACTTCCATCATTCGTGAGTTTCACGGTTCGCATCTTTGCCTGGCAGGGAGTGCTGGCCACGGGCGGTCCGGTGGAAACGGTGACCGGGGCACAACTC
>JANYHQ010000629.1 GCA_025358985.1 Acidimicrobiales bacterium | reverse complement strand
ACCATCGTCGGAGGCAAAGAGTGCGGCAATGTCAACGTGTAAATCTCGGAAGAGTTGGTGCCATTGATCGATAACTCCGGCGATCTCGGGAGCGATCAGGTGCACGCCGCGAGGGGCGGTGAGTATGCCGTCGGGTAGCCAGTCGGCGGCAGCCCCAACATCGTCACGATTGTTGACCCACAGCGAGATCTGCCGTTCAACCAGTGCCAGTTGTTCCTCGGTGAAATTGCCCCTGGGTGCCATACCCGAGAATATTGACACATTCAATACTTGTGCCACGCATCATGGGGCATCGGAATTTTCCGACCGGTTCATCTCGTAGCAAAACTCGTGACAGGCAACGTAATTTTGCGACCGGTTGCGGGAACGCACACCAGCGAATCGTCACGTGCCGTTTGGCGGCGGCAGGTGTGACTGATTGCGCGCGACTGTGGCGTGTAGTTGGCGGGTAGCCGCCACAGCTGCGCGTAATCCGCCACAGTGGGGGTTGAAATGTGACCAATACGAGGGCCCGCCGGGGTTGAGATGCCGCAGAAGTGGGTACTCTGCGTCACTCGCCGCACCACACGACACCTTCACCCTGAGAGGATCCCCATGGCACAGCCCGAGGACAAGCCCGCAGAGACGTTGGTGGGCATCGCCTTCACCGATCCATTTCGGGCTAAGGAGTTTCTCACTGCAGCATCCGGCGTAGCGGCGCGCAAAGGGTTTCAACTCAAGGACGCGGTGATCATCACCAAGAACGCCGAGGGCCATACCTCCGTGGTGGAAACCATCGATCCTCAACCCGCCCGATCAGCGATGTCCGGAGCCATGTGGGCCGGGCTGCTTGGTCTCTTGGTGGGAGGCCCCATCGGCTGGGCGGCGGGTGCTGCGATCGGGGCGTCGGCCGGAGCAGTCACCGCCAAAGTGGTGGACATCGGAATCCGAGACGAGTGGGTGGCGTGGTTCCGCAAGGCCGGGGAGCCGGGCACCACCATCGTGGCAGTGTTGGTGACTCATCTCGACAAGGAAGCATTGGTCGCTGAAGTGTCACGGTTCAGCGGCGCTCATCTGGTGTACGCCAATCTCGACGAAGGCACGCTCAGTCGATTGAAAGAGGCGCTTGGTCAGCCCTTGGATGAAGCTAACCCGGCCGACGTGTCGGGCGGCCCCAAACCGGTCGACGAATAAGCTTGGGGCTAAGCCGCCGCCACTACCAGCATCGCCACGGCCAGCACCCCCCGAGCCGACCATCCCACGGTACGCACCCAATTCGAACGCACGAGTCGTTGTATAGCGGCATGGTCGTGCGCCTCGGATAACTCGGTATGACGGGGTATCTGCAGCAACACCGTGCTGGCATGGATCACTGCCAGGAGCGCCACTCCCACCACCGGAAGCGTGCGACCCAAGCCGGTTGGAGACGAGGCCACCAGGATCAGCGCCGTGAGGGTCTCCAACCCCATCAAAGGTCCCACCACGAGCGACGTCCGCCAACGGTGTGACGCTTCGTAGGCTACGAACTGCGGTACTCCCACAGACGCAAACAGGGGGTAGTGGACCACCTGGACGAACCAGATGAGCCCCACCATGGCTGCGGTGGCGGCCAGATGGACACCGAGCAGGGTGATCGAAAACGTCGATATGAGTATCAGAATTTGAGCGATAGCTCAAACGTAGTGTGTCTGGGGCTAGCACCGGGGACTCGGCCAGAATCCACTGCGATGAATGACGCCACCGCTCCCGCCCATCCCCTGCGTGGCGCCTCCGTACTGCTGGCCGGGGCCAGTGGAGGACTGGGCGGTGCACTGGCGCTGGAACTCCATCATCGCGGGGCCACCATCACGTTGGTAGGACGAGACGCTGGTCGACTCGAAGCCGTCCCGGTTCCAGGGGTCCGCCACCAACTGGACCTTCGCACCATGGAGGCGTGTACCGCAGCAGTGGCGGCCGCCCACGCCGTGAAGGGTCAACTCGACATCGTGATCAACGCCGTTGGTGTGGTGGCCTTCGGACCGGTTTCTGAACTGTCGGTGGATGCCATGGAGGAGCTGTTTCTCACCAACACGTTCCTGCCGATCATGTTGGCGAAGGCGGCGTTGGGAGTGATGGGTGAAGGTGGGGCCATCGTCAACATCTCTGGGGTGATTGCGGAGCAGAACCTGCCGGGCATGGCTGCGTACGGAGCGTCCAAAGCGGCGCTGCGCTCCTTCGACGATGCGCTCGGACGCGAAGCGCGCCGGGCCAAAATCCGAGTCCTCGATGCGCGTCCTCCCCATACCGAAACCGGGTTGGCCACTCGACCCATTTCCGGTGCGGCGCCCCGTATGCCGGTGGGGTTGGCACCTGCGCGAGTCGCCACTGTCATTTGCGATGCCATCGAGCAGGGCACCACAGATTTGTCGAGTACCGCCTTCACGCCAAGCTGAGCTTCCTTCGTCAGAGAAACGGCACCAGCTTGCGACAAATCTCGATGGGCATGGGTCGGATGGTGGCGTCGGTGACGCCGAGAGCCTGCAGCTTGATGAGTACCTGGAGGGAGCCCTGCTCCGTGGTGGCCACCGTTCCGGCCAACACCGTGCCCACCGGCAAACCCTCGGGCCATTCCTTGAACGACACAAAGAACATCGGCAACTGGGGTGACTCCACTGCTACCGCGGGCTTGGCCCAGGCGACCCCGCTGGTTGGATCGGTGGTGGAGGCCAGTTGAACAAACCAGCATCCCGGTGCGGCAGTTGTACTGGGGGCAACGGTGCTGGGGGCGACAGTGTCGAGGGTGCCGGGGGCGACGGTTGGGGGCGCAGTCACGACGGGGGCGAGTGTCGGAGTCGGTGTGCCTACGAATGTGGGGGTTGCCACGGTGGTGCGTTTGGGTGTGCCTGGGATCAAGAGTCGGTACGTCATCTGGCCGAGGATGAACACGATGCCCAGGATGGCCGCCACACGGCGCCACCAACGAGCGAACCAGCCGCGACTTGCGGTCGGCGGCCTGCTGTACCGAACTGGTGTCACCGAACCCGACATACGCGATGACTGCAGATCATGAACACGACGGGCCAGCGCTGTACCAATCTGTTCATACGCCTGATTGAGAGCCACCATCTGCTCCGTGGCGCTCTGTCGTTCATGGTCGGGGAGTCCGCTGGTGCGATCCGGATGCACCAGTTGGCTCAACGTGCGATAGGCGGCGGTGATCGTCTCCTGATCCGCATCCGATTCCACGCCCAACACCCGGTACGGATCTCGGGCGGCCATTCGCCCATGTTCTCACCTACCCAACGCGAAGCCGATCAGCGGCGGCGCCCCACGAACGCCGCCAGCCGGTCCATCGGATTGGCCCCCTTCGGCGCCACCACCTCGGCATCGAACATCTCCGGGCCCCGATGGGTGGCAACGTACTCGTCACCGAACAACCGAACTCGTGCCACCAGGTGGTGATCAAAGTCGGTTGATCGGCCCAGGCTGCGGGCCACATCCCAAGCGTGGATGAGATGGTCTCCGGCGAACATGGTGGCCAACTGAGCCCCGGTGATGGGGCCCCACGGCATTGTCAGTGTTCTACTCAGCACCAGCGGATCACGCTGATAGGCGGCAACCAGTTCATCGATGGCGGCTCGATACGACTCCACCGGATCGGGCCCGAGATGAATGCCGTAGAACTCCGGACCAATGT
>JANYHQ010000589.1 GCA_025358985.1 Acidimicrobiales bacterium | reverse complement strand
TGGTCTGGGTGATGGGGGTGGTGCCTACGAAGTAGATGCCTTTGGCTAGGTCGCCAGCCTCTCTGGCCTTGTTGTCGTCGGTGCAGGCACCGGACAATACCAACGGGATCTTGGCGGGTGTCCACCCGAGTTTGCCCAACGAACTCACCAACGACCAGCAATCTGCACCCTGGCCGGAGAACACGATGGCATCCGGCTTGAAGTCGAGTACTTGCTGAGCCTGGGGGGTCACGTCAGCCTGGCCAGGCAGGATCGGCACACCGATGTGCTTCAGCGTGGGCATGGTGAGGGCGGCCGAGTTGCCCTTGGCCGAAGTGGTGCCGTTGAGCACGTTGAGGGGCTTCTTCTCCAGGTCGTGGTAGCAGAACACCCCGGGAGGAGTGTTGGCCCACGGCACTGCGATGTTGCGCTTGCCGAGGTCTTTGGTGACGAACTCGATGAGGCCGGTGTGGACCCCGAGGCAACCGCCGCCGCCGCCAATGGCGTACGTGCCGACGCTGGTGAAGTCCAACGGCGAGATGGGCGTGCCGACGATGACCGGGACCTTGGCCGCCGCGTAGGTGGCGAACTGATTGCCGAAGAAATTGATGGTGGAGTACACGGCAAACGGCTTCTTGGCCGCCAACTCATTGGCACACTTCTGCGAGTCGGCCGGATTCACCGCCATCGAGCAAACCTCGATCTTGATGGGTCGACCGGGCTTCTTGTTGACGTAGTCGGCGCCGATGCCACCGAGCTCGTTGTTGATGTACTGCTCGGCAGCCTGCGATGCAGTGCGGTACTCGGGGAAGGAACCCTGAGGGTCACCCTCAAGATTTTGCAGACCAATGACGATGGGATCGCCAGACGCCTTGAGGGGCGAGTCGGCGGTGCACTCGTACACCGACTTGGCCCAACTGGCATTGGCGCCGTTCAACTTGTCGAGCGCGGCGTCCACGGCAAACGTGCATCCCTTGGCAGCCACTGCGGTGGTCCCAGGGGTGGCGGCCTTGACGGCGGTGGTGACAGTGGGCTTTTTCTTCTTCGTCGTTTTCTTGGTGGCGGCGAAAGCGGTGGTGGTGGACAGCGCCAAGGCCGCCGCAAGTGCGACTCCTACGACTGCCGTCAAGGACGTTCTTCTGGACATGCTTCCCCCTGCTGGATGTACGGTCCTGTGACCGGCGACACCGTAAGTCAAGCAGGCAGGAATTGACTGGTCAATTACTAACGGCCTTTGCATGGTGAGCACGGGAAATTAACTGCGCGGTTGGTTTTGCCTAGGTTTCGCTCTAGGTTGACGAATCGCAATCAGCACCAAGGGGGCTCCATGGCAAGGATCGAAGTACCGCAGGGCGAAGGGCTCGAGGCCTCCCGCCTCTGGGCATTGGCCCCTCATCTGGGCACCGGAGTTCATGCCTTGGGCAAGGCGGTGTACGAAGTCAGCAGCCTGCCCGTTCGGGAGCGCGAGGTGGCCCGGATGCGCATAGCCCAGCTCAATGAATGCACCGTTTGACTGAATACTCGCGCTGCATCGGCGATGCAGCAGGGACTCAGTGACGAGCTGTACAACCTCGTCAATCAGTATGCCACCACGGATGCATTCACGCCTCGGGAAAAGTTGGCCATCGAGTACGCCGAACGCTTTGCTCAAGACCATACGGGTATAGGCGAGGAGTTATTTGTCCGGTTGCGGGAACTCTTCACGGACCCCGAGATCTTGGAACTCACAGTAACCATTGGCTTCTGTGTGGGTATCGGCCGAGCATTTCATGTGTTGGATGTGGCCCGCGACTTCGACGTGTTGTGGAGTAAGGAACCCACATGAACGCTGCTCTCGACGTGGTCCATAGGTTCATTTCAGCCATCGAAGCCAAAGACATGGATGGTGCCGTCGCATTGCTGGCCGACACGTGCGAGTACGACAACGTTCCGATGGGCAAGGTGGTGGGCCCCGATGCAGTCCGGGCCACATTGGGGCCCTTCGTTGCACAGTGCACCACGGTGGAATGGGTGGTGTGGCGCGAGAGTGCCACCAACGTCACAGTTTTCAACGAGCGTCTCGACCGATTCCACATGCCCCACGGCTGGGTGGAGATACCGGTCATCGGTGTCTGGGAAGTGGTGGATGGACTCATCACACTCTGGCGCGATTACTTCGACCTGGCCACCTTCCGGTCCCAGATGGTTCCCGCCGCACCCACCGCCGGAGGCACCTCATGACGGGCGTGGTTGCGGCGTTGACCACCGAGATCGATTTGGCCCGTCAACTCATGAGCTCACTCACACCCCAGGAGTGGGCCAGTCCATCGGGATGCACTGATTGGAGCGTCCAAGATGTGTTGTGTCATATGGCATCGGTGTTTCATTCCATCGCCGATCCCTCTTCCATCGAGGGTGGCTCCAGTGATGACGTAGAACGAAATGCCGAGGTTCCCGTGCAGGCGCGCAGGTCATGGACGGCCCACCAGGTGATGGCGGAGTATCATGAATGGAGCGCCAAGGGCTTGGCGACGCTCACCGCCTTCCAGGACCCACCGTTGGCCCATACGGTGATTCCGTTGGCCAATCTGGGTTCGCATCCCATGCGTCTGCTGGCCAATGCCATTGTGTTCGATCACTATTGCCATCTTCGCCACGACATCGGCCACGCCATCACCAGGGCGGCTGAGCTCCCACAGGATGCATCGGCACTGAAGGCCACCTTGGAATGGATGCTGGCCGGCCTCCCCCAGATGTGCCAGGCCGCCTTGACCAAGTGCGCGCACGGCATCAATCTGTCGTTCATTGGCCCGGCATCGGGTACGTGGAC
>JANYHQ010000529.1 GCA_025358985.1 Acidimicrobiales bacterium | reverse complement strand
AGGTCTTCGCCCCAACCGGTGGGGCCAACGATCCGCAAGGGCCAGGGGTGATTCATATGGGGGCGGGCCAGTTGATACGCCTCCACCATTCGACGCAGGTTCTTGCGCGGCTCCAACGTGGACACCGACAGCAGATACTCACCACCATTGGCGGGCCGGGGAAACAACAACAGATGGTCACACCCCTCGGGCACCACATACACCCGGTGATGGTCAGCACCGGCGGCCAGCAAGTCATCAGCAGTTTGGCGCGACGGAGCCATGAGCAGATCACAGCGCGAGATCGCCCTCTCGAGGGCGCCGACGTGCCAGTGCCGACCGCGCCCGGGGTACGCATCAGGTGTACGACGCCACGCCAAATCATGCACGAAACAACTCAGCGGTGGACCATTGCGCCGATGAGGGGGAACAGCCAATGACGTGGCGTGAACTCGGTCCACATCCTTGGGCGCGCCCAGCACGCCTCGGTCCCACAATCTTGTGAGGACCGGACCAGGCAAGATGCTGAGACGTTCCTGAACTGCGGGGGGCAAACCCAGCGTGGCCGGCAATCCGCGCGATGCCCATGCCACGGGTACCACGGCGTGACTGGAATCAAGCGCACCAAACAGTGAGCGCACATACGTTCCGATTCCGCCGGGCACCGTGCGGCGCAGCTGCTCGGCCGTGATCAGGACTCGCACTGCACATCCCGGTACAACGTAATCATCTCTGAACCCATGCGATTCCATGTGTACCTGGTGACCCGGCTGTGTCCGGCCGAAATTGCCGCCGCACGGGCCACGTCAGACGTCAACATGTTCTCGATAGCGGCCGCCAACCCAACATCGTCTCCGGGCGCCACCAATACGGCTGCGTCGCCGAGTACTTCCGGAAGCGATCCCACATGGGTGGCCACCACGGGGATGCCCTGGGCCATGGCCTCCAGGGGAGGGAGGCCAAACCCTTCGTACAGTGATGGATACACAAACACCGAAGCATTGGCCAGTAAGAAATCGCGTTCATCGTTGTTGACCCACCCCAAACGGGATACCCGCGGCCCCACCGATGCGCCCAATGCTGCCACTGCTTCATCCACTGCCGCGCTCCCCCAGCCGGGGGGGCCGGCATGCACCAGGCGCAGCTCCGGGTGAGCGGCCGCGAGATGTCCAAATGCTCTCACCAGGCACGGAAGGTCCTTACGTGGTTCGGCTGTACCAATGGCCAGGATGAAAGGGGAATGCCCCAACGAAACGAGCTCAGGTATGAGGGGAGGGGCCGCCGAACTGACAGTATGTGCACGTACGGCAGGGATTCCGGGCATCACCACCCTCACTCGCTCCGGGCCAATGCCCAACCACTCCTGCACCTCGTGGGCCACGAACTGAGAGTCGCAATGCACCCAGGCACCGGCGCCCACCGCCCGTTGCACCATGGCGGGGTGGCGACGGGTGGCCGGCGTGCAGAGCTGGGGAAAATGCACAGCCGTGAGGTCATGGACGCTCACGATCCGGCCGGCCCGACGCGTTGGTGGCACTACGTAGTTGGTGCCGTGAACCACGTCTA
This sequence comes from Acidimicrobiales bacterium, assembly GCA_025358985.1. Classification (GTDB taxonomy): domain Bacteria; phylum Actinomycetota; class Acidimicrobiia; order Acidimicrobiales; family JANYDT01; genus JANYHQ01. The sequence continues at coordinate 812 of JANYHQ010000529.1, read as the reverse complement.
CAGGGCCACTCCACCACTCGATGGCACCCCGGTTGGAACGCGCCCATACGGCGTGAGCGGCCCGAGCCGGGATGGGATAGCGCTGAGCCCCCGCCTCGTGTCGACCCTTCCAGGTGAACGCCACCCGGCGGATGCGCACTTCGGGGCGCCGTTCCAACTCGTCCACCAGGCCGGCCACCAACTGCCCTATCCCTGTACGGGCCCCTATCAGCGGTGTGGTGTCGATGGCCACCCGTATCGGCGAACTGCCAGGCTCACCGTTCGGCGCTGTGTGACGGGTGGGCATCAGGCGTTGATCGTAGCGGTGACCAACGGCGGCACTCCGGTAACGTCGATCGAGTGCACACCACACCGGAACCCGACGTTGTGGTCATCGTGTTGCGGTTCAATGGTGATCCGACGCAGCTGAACGCGTGTGTGCAGTCGGTGGTGAGTGATAGCAAATCCAGTGGTCTTCGGGTACACATCCTGCTGGTGGACAACGCGTCCACGGTGACCCCCGACGCAGTACCGCAGTGCGCGGCGCACCACGGAGACGCAGTTTCCACGCTGATATTGGAACGCAACCACGGTTTCGCAGGCGGCGTCAACCGGGGCATCGCCCATACCCGTAGCGAGTTCGTGATGTTGCTCAACGACGACGCCACACTCCAGCCAGGGGCACTACGAAGTGCCGTGGATACGCTGACATCTGCCCCGCCCGACGTAGTGGCGGTGGCCCCGAAGATGTTGTTGGCATCGGACCCCTTCATCCTCGACGGGGTCGGTATCGCCGTCAACGGGCGCGGGGAGGCATTCAATCGGGGCCTCGG
>JANYHQ010000517.1 GCA_025358985.1 Acidimicrobiales bacterium | reverse complement strand
CCATTGTTGATTCGCTGGTGTTGATCCGTGCCCTGGACCGCCACCATCCGGAGATCACGGTGGTATTGGTGCAAACGCCTACTGCCGATCTCTGGCAGGCGGCACTGTTGGCTGGTGCTCGTGACATCATCGACCCGGCTGCGGGCCCCGCCACAATCGCTGCCGCATTCGAGCGGGCCTCGGATCTGGCGTTGGAGCGCAGGGAGTCGATGCGGTTCCAAGCCGCACCGACACCACCAACCCTGGCGTCTGCACCTGCGGGCCGCATCGCCACCGTCATCTCGCCCAAGGGCGGGAGTGGTAAGACTGTGGTGGCCACCAACCTGGCCGTGTCACTGGCCAAGCGGTGCCCCGGTGACGTGGTGTTGGTGGACCTCGACCTGCAGTTCGGCGACGTGGCCAGCTCTCTCAGCCTTGCACCCGATTACACCATGTACACGGCCACCCAAGCGTCGGGTTCCGAAGCGACCTTGATCAAGGCGTTTCTCACGCCGCACGGCAGCCAACTCTTGGTGCTGTGTGCCCCCGAGGATCCTACCGAAGCCGATGATGTCAAGGAAGGCGACGCCATCCGCATCGTGCAGGAACTGGCCAAGCTCTTTGCCTGGGTGATCGTTGACACCGGCGCAGGACTTGATGACATGACGTTGGCCGTGGCCGAGGTGTCTACCGACCTCATTCTGGTTTCGTCCACCGACGTACCCAGCGTCCGCGGTATCCGCAAAGAGGCCATGATCATGGACCAGCTCGGCGTGAGGGCCACCAGGCACTTTGTGCTGAACCGTTCCGACGCCAAGGTTGGCCTGTCGCCGGCGGACATCGCCGCCACCACTGGTCTCACCATTCACGCGTCGATCCCCAGTTCGCGCAGCGTCCCCACATCCGTGAACGTAGGTGTACCTATCATCGAGCATGACAGTCGGAATGCGGCCGCTCGCGGTCTCACCGCCCTGGCTGATCGTCTCTTGGAGTCTGGCAATCCCAGTACAGCGGCCAAAGGGCTGCGGAGGTTTCGCAAATGAGTCTCAAAGACCGCTTGGACCTGGCCCGGCCGTTGAACTCACCCTCAGCCGGTCCGATCGGTGAGTCCACCGGCGCCGTCCGGTCGATAGCCGCTCCCTCGCGGACTGATCCAGTGGCAGACATGCGACGTAAGGCCCAGGAGACCCTATTCGCCCGCATCGGTAATCGCCTGTACGACGCGTCGCTGTCCCCCGATCAGTTGCGCAGCATTGTGGTCACCGAACTCACTGGGATCGTGGCCGACAACGACATCGCCCTCACCGACGATGAGCGCCATGCCCTGGTGAGCGCCGTCACCGAGGACGTTCTCGGCTACGGACCCATCCAGGAGTTCCTCGACGACCCCTCGGTGACCGAGGTCATGGTGAACTCCACCGAGAGTATCTACATCGAGCGCGGCGGAAAGCTGGTGGACACGGGCAGCCGTTTTTACTCAGCCGAGCACCTACGCCGGATGATCGAACGCATTGCCTCCCAAGTGGGGCGCCGCATCGACGAGGCGTCTCCCATGGTGGACGCCCGACTGCCCGATGGATCGCGAGTCAACGCCATCATCGCTCCGCTGGCGGTGGACGGACCGGTGCTCACCATACGTAAGTTCGCCCGTCGAGCCCTCGGGGTGGAAGACCTCATCGACATCGGCACGATGACTAGGCAGCTCGCCGACTTTCTGGAGGCCTGCGTCAAGGGAAAGGTCACGATCGTGGTCAGCGGGGGCACCGGGTCGGGTAAGACCACCCTGCTCAACGGGCTGTCATCGTTCCTGCCCGAGGAGGAGCGCATCGTGTCCATCGAGGACGCCGTGGAACTGCAGTTGCAGCAACGACACCGCATACGGCTCGAGAGTCGGCCCGCCAATATCGAGGGCAAGGGGCTTGTCACCATCCGAGACCTGGTGCGCAACGCCCTGCGTATGCGACCCGATCGCATCGTGGTGGGCGAAGTTCGCGGGGCCGAGGCCCTCGACATGCTGCAGGCCATGAACACGGGCCATGAAGGCTCATTGACCACGTTGCACGCCAACTCACCGCGCGATGCGCTGTCACGTATCGAGACGATGGTGCTGATGGCTGGTATGGACCTGCCGCTGAGCGCCATACGCGAACAGATGGCGTCCGCCATCGACCTCATCGTGCACATCGAGCGCCTCACCGACGGAACCCGGCGGGTAGTACAGGTCAGCGACGTGGCCGGCATGGAGAGCTCGGTGGTGCAGCTCAATGAACTGTTCAGCTTTGACTTTGGCGCCGGAACAGATGCAAATGGGCGGTTCTCCGCTTCCATTGCCCCGACCGGCATCAGGCCGACATTCGAGGCCAAGATCCGTCGTTCGGGTATCCAATTGACGGCCGACACGTTCCGCAATGACTCCGCCCCTGCGTTCCGGGGGGTGTTGCGGTGACGGGTGTTGCGGTGAGGTGGCGTTTACTGGTGGCGGCAAGTTTTGGTGTGTTGGCGTTCGCCGCACCGGCGTCGAGCGGGGCCCAGGAGCAACCGCACGCCCTAGAGGTAACGAGCATCGACGTCAGCGGCTATCCAACCGTGAGGGCGATTGTTACGGCGCCTGGCGGTGCCGTGACCCCCGAGTCGCCAGTCGGGATCCGCGTAACCGAGGGTGCCTCGGCCCGGCCAGCGACGGTCGAACTCCTCCCCAGTGCGGGAATGGCCGTGGTGTTGGTGATGGACACGTCCGCCAGTATGCGAGGTGCTCCCATGAACGCGGCCCGACAAGCGGCCATCGCCTTCGTCAACAGCATGCCGGCCACCGTGGCGGTGGCGGTCATTGGATTTGGCAATACGCCCACTTTGCTTAGCCCGTTCGGCACTGACCGCGCCACCACCACGAAAGCCCTGTCTCAGCTCATATCGCGCGGCAACACCACGCTGTATGACGCCGTATTGAAGGGCGCTGCGCTTCATGCCGCTCGTCCGCAGGGTGGAGATACGCGCAAGGTGATGGTGGTGCTCACCGATGGCGGCGACACCCGCAGCGCTTCGTCCCTGGGCGACGTCACGGCAGTGTTGAAGACCAGCGGCGTCTCCCTC
>JANYHQ010000508.1 GCA_025358985.1 Acidimicrobiales bacterium | reverse complement strand
GCACCGGTGTCGATGGACGGCTTGGGTAGCCGCTCCCGACTGCCATCGTCGGACTGGTTGTATTGCATGAACACCAGGTTCCAGAACTCCAAGAACCGGGCTTCGGCATCGGGATTGAGGGGGCCACCGTCGGGTCCGAATGCCGGTCCCTTGTCGTAGTAGATCTCCGAACACGGGCCGCACGGACCGGTGTCACCCATCTGCCAGAAGTTGTCCTTGTCGCCGAGGCGTTGGATGCGCTCCTTGGGAAGGCCGGAGATGTCCAGCCATATCTCCTCGGCCTCATCGTCGGACTCGTGCACGGTGACCCACAACTTTTGCGGGTCGAACCCGAGCACGTTGGTGGTGAAGTCCCAGGCGTAGGGAATGGCGTCTTTTTTGAAATAGTCGCCGAAGCTGAAGTTGCCCAGCATCTCGAAGAACACCAGGTGCCGAGCGGTACGCCCCACATCGTCGAGGTCATTGTGCTTGCCCCCGGCCCGAGCGCACTTTTGGGCACTGACGGCGCGCTGGTACGGGGCGGCTTCGTCGCCGGTGAAGTACGGCTTGAACGGCACCATGCCAGCCACCGTGAACAACACGGTGGGGTCGTGGGGAATGAGACTGGCGGACGGAACCGCGGTGTGGCCCCGGGCTACGAAGAACTCGGCCCAGGTGCGGCGAAGGGTATTGGCATCCATGACGGTGTGGAAGCCTACCGGGACCCACGTTGGACCCATTCGACGATTCCGCCGTTCGTTCGGGGAGCGGGGCGAAGCCGAGCGCTGTTCTTACAGCGAGTCGGGGTTCTGCAGTACGGCGCGTTGCGGGGTGGCATGCACACCCAGTTGCGCCTTGGGGGCCAACCGGCCGAGCAACTGGTAGATGGCGTTGGTGCGCTCTTCGGGCAGTGCCACACTCTGTGTACGACCATCGAGGAGCATCACCGACACCACGCGACGGCCGCCCAGGGACTGACGCTCGCCGACGAATGCCGACTTCAATTGTGTGGGGTCGCTCAGCGCGCTGATCATGGCTCCGCCCGCCTTGGACAGTTGCCATCCGGCGGCTACGGCCAGGACGCCGACAGTGAGAAACACCAGTGCCACCAACACCGCAACGCTCCGCAGACCACCATTCACCTGACGGCTGGCGGCAAACGCAGCAGCGGCACCCACCACCGCCACCGCACCCATTCGGCCAGTGCGCATGCCGGTCCCCGTGATGGCCTTCTTGGCCTCACGGACTTCACCGCTGATTTGTGCCGTCATCTCGTCGCTCATCGTGGAGCCATCGGCACAAACCCCACTGATCTTGAGCCCGCTGCGAGTGATGGACGCCGATCGCGCCCGAGAAGTGCAGGTGCGGGTGCGGGAGCAACTCCCGGCAGGTGATAACGGCTACCGGCGCTTGGGTGCCTGGAAGCGACTGCGGAGTTCTTCGGCCCGCTCGTCTTGAGCCGTACGACCCTCGTCGACCGCTGATCGCAGTTCATCAGCCAGGTCCCGAGCCCGCCCTGTGACCCGATCACGCACGGCCGGCGGCGTATAGCGGGCCACCGTACGCTGGACCTTGCGCTTCACTTTGCGCTGCGCCCAGGCACTACCTGCCGCTCCCATGGTTGCCCCGGTTGCCCACCAGATCACACGCTTGAACATTGGCGGTAACTGTATCGGAGGGTACGCTCCCGACGACCCGGGCAGACAAGCGGGCAATCCGTAGGGGGACTACAGCATGGCCAGTGATCAGGCAGAACTGCAGAAGGGCATGATGCGCCAATTCAAGGAGGCGGCATTGGGTCGCGCCGATGGCCCCCCGATCACCGTGGCCCAGATGCGCAGCAGCGACGCCATGATGGCCGGCATGGCCACGGAGCCCACTGGGGTCGCGTACCAAGAGGTCGACGCCAACGGTGTGCCCGCCATGTGGGTGACCCCCAATGGCACCACGGACCTGAACAAGGTGGTGATGTACCTCCACGGCGGCGGATATGTCATCGGCAGCATCCTCTCGCATGCCCGATTGGTGGGACACATCGCCAAGGCCGCCGGGGTACGCGGCCTCAACGTCGATTACCGACTGGCCCCCGAGGCCCCCCATCCGGCTGCCGTCACCGACGCCGTCACCGCATATCGATGGCTGCTGGATCAGGGAATCGCGGCGGACAAGATCGTCATCGCCGGGGACTCGGCCGGAGGTGGGCTCACCATTGCCGCACTGTTGGCGATCCGGGATCAGGGCCTTGCCCATCCGGCAGCTGCGGTCACCCTGTCGCCGTGGATCGACCTGGAGGGCACGGGCGAGTCGATGACCAGCCGGGCCCATGTGGACCTTTTAGTCGATGGCCCCGCTCTCAAAGTGATGGCCGATATGTTCCTCAACGGGCAGTCCCCGCATGATCCGCTGGCCGCTCCACTGCATGCCGACTTCACCGGGTTGCCGCCCATCTACATCCAGGTAGGCGACGAGGAGACGTTGCTCGACGACTCATCCCGGTTGGCCGAACGCGCTGGTGCTGCGGGGGTCGACGTACGCATCGACGTGTTCCCGGAGATGCAGCACGTATTCCAGATGAGTGTGGGCAACCTCCCCGAGGCTGATGAGGCGGTGGCCAAAATCGGGGACTACATCAGTCAGGCACTGGCTTAGGGCGTTGGCTAGAGCGACGAACCGAAGCGGACCCAGATCACGTTGCCGCCCTTGTCGTCGGTGAAGAGGAACCCGTCGCTGCCCCACACCAAGATGCCGCACGGACGCTGGTCTGCCTTGGCACCCCCCACCTGAAATCCGGTGACTGCATCCTCGGGCGTTCTACCTTCAGCGAACCGCACGATTTTGTAGCCGCGTTTCATGGCGGGGCTACCGGAGCCGTGAAGGGCCACCAAGTACTTACCCCGCATGGTTGCGTCCTTGGAGTCGGCACCGAAACGGGCAATGCCCAGGGGGGCCGAGTGCGGCGCAAAGGTGGTGATGGCCAGTGGCACCTTGTCGCACCCGCCCGGTTGCGGGTAGGCCGGGTCGGCCACCACCTTGCCCTTGCTCTGGTAGCACGCTGGCCATCCGTAGAACGCCTTGGGTTTGATTTCGTACACCGTCTCGTCGGGCGAGTCCACGCCCAGATGGTCAGTACCCATAGCAGTCACCAACAGTCGATCGCCCACGAACACCATGCCAACCGCATTGCGCAAGCCAGTGGCGTATATGTCCACCTTCTTGCCTTCGGGGTCCATACGCAGGATCGAGGCCCGTTCCTTCTCGACCTCTACGCAGGCGTCGCACGATGATCCTACGGACACATATACAAACCCATCCGGGCCCACCAACACGGTGCGGGTGAGATGCCAGCCCCCCTCCTTGGCGGGCTTTCCGAAATCGGGAAAGCGGGTGATCTGCTGCGCCGCGCCGCTGGGCGCCGTGTCACCGTTCTTCCACGGGTAGCGCACCAATTGATCGGTGAGGGCCACGTACAACCATGAACGCCTTGACGTGGTGGCGGTGGCCGCCTCGTTGAAAAAGGCCACACTGTTGGGGTTGCGGAGGTTACGCAGAAATGGCGTGACCAAGGCGAACTTGCCCGTCTTGGCGTCGAGCCCGGACAGCATCCACAGCGCACCGCGTGTGTTGTCGGACAGGTCCTTCAAGTCCGTGGCGATGATGCGCCCGTCCGGCGTGGGAGTAAGGAAGCGCACCCGATTCAGACCCGTGGCCGCCACCGACAACTTCCATGACGCGGGCGTGGATAGTGTGAGTGTCTTCGCGTTGAGCGAGATTCGTTTGGCCACCAGTGCCGTGGCGGCCCCCGTGGGCGAGGGAAACTGGACCGCCGCTACACCTACCAATACCATAAGCGCGCAGATTGATGCTAGAAAACGTTTCACTGTGACGCCTTGCGGCTCCGTTTGCTGATGGGTTTGTTAGTGGGCTTGCTGACGGGGAGTTCGCGTACCGTGCTTCTGGCCTGCTGGATTTGGCGAGGTATCTGCGTACGCCGAGAGATGGCCCCGTCTGGGGAGGTGGCATTACGCAGCCGTTTGGCGGCGCGCCGAGTGCCGGTGAAGAACGACAGTATGCGTACCAATGGATTCGACACCACCGAGTAGGCCAACCGCGTGGCGGCGTCGACCGTGCCAGTGATGGAGGTGGCCGTGTCGATCAGTTGATCGGCGCGCCGGTTGACCCCTTCGGACTTGCGCAGCGCACTGCGGGTGTCGGCCAACAACGGCAGGGTTTGCTGGCGGAGACCGTCCAACCCCGAAGCCAACTCGCGTACCGACCCGATGAGACGACGAATGACCAGCGCCAACGCCACCACCACCGCCAACAACACCACGGCAGTGGCCGCCAACAGCCACCCCCACCACGTCATAGTCGAATTCCCGAAGCACGCATTCGACCAGTCTTACCTGACCGGGTCGGTACCGATGACCTCATGGGCACGATTGTCATCACGCAGTTGCTCCAGCCGTTGCGCCACTCGCCGCCAGTGGGGGTGACAACGATATTGGCGTTGCGTTTGATCGCCTCGGCACGCGCAAATATCAGGGTCGAATAAAACTCCGATGTGGCCGAGCGCAAGCGCGTGCTCATGATCATGTCGCGCATCGCAGGCACGCCGATACCCGTCAGAAT
>JANYHQ010000501.1 GCA_025358985.1 Acidimicrobiales bacterium | reverse complement strand
CAGCCAACGTCGATGTATGACATCCGGCACGAAGGACAACACTCACCAGTGTGCACAGCGACTAGTCCATGATGTGCACAGCGACTAGTCAACCGAGTGCACAGCGACTAGTGTAATGGTGTGCCCTTGACGCCTTACCTTGCCCGTTCCGCCGATGGAGTGTTGCGCGAGATGGTCGAGGACCACGCCGCCGTGCTGGTGGTTGGACCTCGAGCCACGGGCAAAACCACCACCTGCCAACAGCACGCAGCCTCCACCATTCGGCTGGGCGATCCGACGGTAGCCCAAGCATTTGCCATAGATCCTCGATCCGTGATCGAAGGCTTGCCTGAGCCAATCCTTATCGACGAGTGGCAAGAGGTGCCCCAGTCGCTTCAGGTCATCAAGCTGGCCGTCGACGATCAGCCCGCACGGGGGCGCTTCATCGTCACCGGGTCGGTTCGAGGTGACATCGACTCGCCTACATGGCCCGGCACCGGACGCCTAGTTCGCTTGGCGATGTACGGGCTCACAGAACGTGAGATCGAACACCGATCCGATGCTGATTCATGGCTCCATCATCTCGTCGCCACGGGTGAGTCCGGTACCCATCGCTCCGACGAATCGTTGCGCGACTACGTACGTCGAGCGCTCCGGTCCGGGTTTCCGGACGCTGCACTGTTTGGATCTGCGCGCGGTCGAGGGCGTTGGTTAACGTCGTATGTGGATCAAGTGGTGACCCGAGATGCCGCCTCGATTACCCCAGGCCGCGATCCGCAGCGCTTGCGCGCCTACTTGACAGCAGTGGCACTGAACAGTGCGGGTGTGGTCGATGACACAACGCTGTGGACGGCCGCCGGAATCACCAAGGACACCGCTCGGGCCTATGACTCACTGTTGCAGAGTCTGTTCATCATCGACCGCCTCCCTGCATGGACCAGCAACCAACTGAAGCGCCTCACCCTTGCCTCGAAACGCTACCTAGTTGATTCCGGATTGTTCACCGGCATCCTCGGCGTCACCGAAGACGATGTGGTGTTGAACGGGGACCTGGTGGGCCGACTCCTTGAGACCTTCGTCGTGGCGCAGGTTCGCGCAGAACTGGCACTGATGAGCCCGTCCCCTCGCATGCATCATCTGCGCACCGGAGAAGGAAGACACGAACTCGATATGGTGCTCGAAGTAGGCCCGGCTGCACTCATCGGAATTGAGATCAAGGCCACCAGTACCCCGGATCCTGGCGATGCCCAACACCTGCGCTGGTTTCGTCGAGAGCTCGGCAACCAGGTACGAGCAACGGTGTTGTTACACACCGGCCCGAATACGCTCAGATTTGATGATGGGACGGTAGCGGTCCCGATTTCGGCGTTGTGGTCGCCCTGATGGTGTCATCGAAGGCGGCTACCAACGAGGCGGTCCAGGCGTCGAGGATGGAGTGGCCGTCACCGGCGTTGGCTCCGGTGGGATCGCCGAGCACGCCCGACGGCGCCACTGCCCCCACTCCACCTACACGCATGGCCGGCAGGAGGGCACTGAGGGGCTTCGTAGCCCCTGCTGCGGCACGGTTGAGGTGAACCGATGGAGCGGCGATGGCCAGCATCACCGATGTCTCCGTGAACCCGGCGTGATGATCGCCACCTGCTGCCAATGTGGGCGACCACGCCAGTACCGCCCTGCCCTCGGACTGCAGACGCTTCACTGCGTCTCGCAACCCGTCCTCGTTGCCCCCATGACCATTGACCAACACCACGCCCGGGAACGTCAGCACCGCCGAGCGAACCAACTCCACCAGTACGTGGGTCAATGCCTGTGAGCCAATGGACAGTGTGCCGGGAAAACTCTGATGCTCACCGCTGGCCCCGAAGGGCAACGCCGGGCCGAGCACCGTCTGCTGCGGACGCTGCTGCACCAGACGTAGCGCCAATGCCCCGGCAATGTCGGTATCGGTGGACAACGGTAGATGAGGGCCATGCTGCTCAGTGGCTCCCAGTGCCACCACCAGCCACCGCTGCGGCGTGACGTCGGGCCATGCCTGAGCGCCCAGTACCGACACTCCTACGCTCACTCCAGCTCGCCCCAGGCGCGGAGCTGCTCGATGATCCGATCGGCGGCGTCCTCGGGATCAAGCACCAGTTTTTGGGGCGGAACGCGTTCGCTCATCGACCCGGTGAGCTGCTCTACGCGTGATCGCACCGACGCCGACGGTTCGGGTCCCATGAGGACATGGGCCGGTGGACGAAACGCACTGGTGTGTACGAGGCGGATGCCGTCTTCATGCTGTGGCAGCGACCGTTGCTGCACCTCGACATTGGCTCGTTGCGCAGCCAACACCGAACTCAGCGGCGCTCGTCGTAATCGCGCCACCACCCCTTCCACCGCCAGCACCGCCGGACCATCGATGCGCAAACGTTGACGGTAGCCACCGTCCAGGCGACGTTCGGCGTGGATGACAAGTGCCTCATCGTCATCGAGGGCCACCAGTCCACATGCCTGTCCGATACCCAATTCACCTGCCAGAAATGACGGCACCGACGCCGACCCTCGATCCAAACTCCAATCGCCGCACAACACCAGCGCCGCACCGCGCAGCACATCGGCCAAAGCAGTGGCCACGGCCCGACTGATGGGTTGACGATCGGCGGGTAATCCGGGGTCCACTCGCACACCACGATGGGCGCCGCAGGCCAGTGCTTCTCGCAGTAACTGTTCCGCCCCGGCCGGTCCCACGCTCACGACCGTGACGGTGGCCCCGCGACGCTCGGCCAAGCGCAATGCCCATTCAAGAGCGGCCCGATCCGATGCCGATGCGCCAGCAAATCGATCATCAG
>JANYHQ010000500.1 GCA_025358985.1 Acidimicrobiales bacterium | reverse complement strand
CAGAGCAGGATAGAGCCCGCAAGCCACTCGCAGATATGCGTGCCTACTACCAGGAATAGGCCTCGGGAGCGGTTCCTCCCGGCCCCGGAAAGATCCTGTCGATGGCCTTGAGGGTGTCGGGTTCAAGGGTGATGTCGAGCGCCCGCAGTGACGCCCCTTCGAGTTGCTCCATGGTGCGCGGGCCGAGGATGGGGCAGGTGACACCGTCCTGGGCCAGCAGCCACGCCAAGGCCACGGCGGCCGGAGCCTCACCCAACTCGCCGCACAACGCCTCCCACTGCTCCAGTTTCGGACGCAGCTTCTCCATACGGCGCAGCGCCAGAGGGTTCCTGCGACGGGCGGTGTCGGCATCATTCAACCCGCCACCCAGCAATCCACCCGACAATGGGCTCCACGGGATCACGCCGAGCCCGTAGTGGCGGCACGCCGGGAGCACCTCCAACTCAATGGTGCGGACCAACAGGTTGTAATGGCTTTGCTCGCTGATCAGTCCGAGGGAATGGCGACGCAGCGCCGCCTCGTTGGCTTGGGTGATGTGCCAACCGGCGAAGTTGCTACTGCCGACGTAGATGATCTTGCCCTGCTGGACCAAGGTGTCCATCGCCTGCCACACCTCGTCCCAGGGGGCAGTCCGGTCCACGTGGTGCATCTGATAAAGGTCGATATGGTCGGTCTGCATACGGCGGAGGCTGGCGTCACAGGCCGCCCTGATGTGGCGAGCCGACAGGCGACCGTCGTTGGGCCAATCCGTCATGGCGCCGAACACCTTCGTGGCCAGCACCACCTTTTCCCGGCGGCCGCCACCCTGGGCCAGCCACCGTCCCACAATCTCCTCGGTGGCGCCCGCCCCCTTGTCGCCCCCGTACCGGTTGGCCGTATCGAAGAAGTTGATGCCCAGTTCCAATGCTTTGTCCATGATGGCCCACGAGTCCGCTTCGGTGGTCTCCGGCCCGAAGTTCATGGTGCCGAGGCACAACTCACTGACTTGCAGAGCAGTACGGCCAAGACGTCGATAGCGCATGGCAAAACTCTCCCACCGATTCGCAGCCCTCGGCCAACCGCGTTCCTATTTGCGTGGGAACAAGGGGGTGCCTTTGGTGACGGTAAGGCCACCCGGGTAACCACCCCACATGGCAGCAGCAGGCACTCGTTGGTCCAACACCTGGCCGGGCAAACCGAGGCGCTCCCATACGTCTTGACAAATGGTGGGCATGGCGGGCGCAGTAAGCACGGTGACAATACGCAACGCCTCCAGCGCATCACCCATCACTGCATCCACCTCAGGGCCCGGGTCGGCCTTCCACGGGGCGTTTTGTTCCAGATAGGCGTTGGTTTCGCGAATGAGCCGCCACGTGGCCTCCAACGCTTTGGCCGGCAAGGGCTCCAACCATGCAGCAGACACGTCGGCCAACACCTCCGCGGCCACCGCCGCCAACGGTGAATCGGCACGTGGCGCTGGCCCCACCCCGCCACACTTCTTCTCCACCACTGTGGCGGTGCGAGCCACCAGATTGCCGTAATTGTTGGCCAAATCGGAGTTGTAGCGCGCCACCACTCCCTCATGGCTGAACTCACCATCGGCCCCCAACGGCACCTCACGCAGCAGGTGATAGCGCACCGCGTCCACGCCGAACTCGTCCGCCAAATCCTGCGGATAGATCTGCGCAAAGCCGGTCTTGGACAACTTCTCGCCACCGATGAGCAGAAACCCGTGCACATTGATCTGCTGCGGTGGCAACAATCCTGCCGCCATCAACATGGCCGGCCAGTACACGCAATGGAAGCGCAGGATGTCCTTGCCCACCATGTGATGCACGGTGGGCCACCAATGATCAAAGCGCTCCTGATCGCGCCCGAGCCCTACCGCCGTGGCGTAGTTGGTGAGGGCGTCGAACCACACATAGGTGACGTGCTCGGGGTCCCATGGCAACGGAATGCCCCAGCTGATGGAGCTCCGGCTGATGGAGAAATCGCGGAGGCCGCTCTTGATGAAACCGAGCACCTCATTGCGCTTGGACACCGGCGTGACCGCATCGGGGTTGGCATCCAACCAGGCCAACAACTTGTCCTCGAACGCCGAGAGTTCGAAGAAGTAGTTGTCCTCCACCACGAACTCCACCGGACGCTTGTGGATGGGGCAGCAGTTGGGTTCGCCGTTGACCTCGATGAGATCCGACGGCTCGTAGTACGCCTCGCACCCCACGCAGTAGAGGCCTTCGTAGGTACCTTTGCGAATGAAGCCGTTGTCTTTGACCCGCTGCAGCAGCCACGCCACGCTTTCGTAGTGACGGGGCTCGCTGGTGCGGATGAAATCGTCGTTGGAGATGTTGAGCAGCACATTGGCATCCTCGAATGCCTGCGAGTTGCGATCGCTCCACACCTGCGGTGATTCGCCCGCTGCCTCCGCCGCTCGCTGGATTTTGAGGCCGTGATGATCGGTGCCGGTGAGGAACATCACTTCGTCGCCCATGAGGCGATGCCACCGGGCGATGGCATCGGCATTGACCGTCGTATACGCATGCCCCACGTGGGGAGCGGCGTTGACGTAATAGATAGGGGTGGTTAGGTAGATGCGGCCCACAGTCACAACTTAGGGCCCGTTGTCGGGTGGACTGCACCAATTTTTACCGCGGAGGCCAGCCCGGCACGCCCTCGTCCAGTTGCACCCCGGTGCTGTTGAGAAATCCTGATACCAGGCGATAGGTGCCGGCCAACATCACCAGTTCCACCATCTCGGCATCGTTCCACCGGGGAGTAAGGGCAGCCCAAGTGGCATCGCTTACGCAATCATCAGTGCACAGATCATCGGCCACCGCCACCAGCGCAGCGTCGTCGGTGGGCCAGGTGAACTCTGAGGTGGGCTTGGTGAGCGCCACGATCTCGGCATCGGTGAGACCCTCACGGCGCCCGATGATGGTGTGTTGGCCAAACTCGTAGACGCTCTGGCAATTCCAGCCCACCCGCAGCACCACGATCTCGCGCTCGCGTCCGGGCAGCAGACCCTTGTTCAGAAGCAGACCGGCAAACAGGTTGAAGCGCTTCAGCAACTTGGGGTGATGGGCCAGCGTGCCGAAGATGTTGATGGGTTTGCCCGACGGCCCGTTCATGGTGGTGGTCAACAGGGCGGCGGTGTCGGGGTCCGGGTCCGCCACGGGTTTGATGCGGGGCGCCGAAGGTCGAGTGGTCATGGTGCGACCGTACCGCCGATGGCTGGGGCGGCGCCCGTTGCCAGTTCCCGCTTCACCGTCACCACCATGTCGTAGACCTCATTGCGCGGTCGTCCGGTACTGGCGGCCACAGCATCGGCTACATCGCGGGTGGACCCACTCGCCGTTGCCAACTGCGTGCGCACCGCTTGCTCGAGATCCACCTTCACCTCGGGCGGTGGCGCTGCACCTTCGATGACCACCACGTACTCCCCCCGAGGGTCGCCCACAGCGACCACGGCATCCACGAGGCGACCCCGCCAGGTTTGCTCGAACCGTTTGGTGAGCTCGCGACTGACACTCACACGGCGATCGTCGCCACACGCCCCATGGAGGTCAATGAGCGTGTCCAGAATGCGATGCGGAGACTCGTACAGCACCGTCGTGCGCACTTCGCCAGCCACAGCCTGCAGCAATCGGCGACGATCAGCGCCTTTCACCGGCAGAAACCCCTCGAACACAAACCGGTCAGTGGCCAGTCCACTGATTATCAGTGCACTGATGAATGCAACTGGTCCGGGGATGCACGACACGGCCAGCCCCTCAGCCACCACTGCAGCCACCACTCGGGTGCCGGGATCCGAGATACCGGGAGTGCCGGCGTCGGTGACCAGCGCCACGCGTTGACCCCGGGCCACCAGCCCCACGATGCCTTGGGCCGCATCAGCCTCGTTGTGTTCATGTACCGCTAACAACCGTTTGCCCGTGATGCTCTGCGCGCTGAGCAACTTACGGGTATGGCGAGTGTCTTCGCAGGCAATGGCATCGGCAGTGCGCAACACCTCCGCCGCCCGAGGCGACAAATCACCGAGATTGCCGATGGGCGTGGCCACCAAGATGAGCTCGCCTTGTTGCTCGTCATTCATGGGAGTACCTCGACGATGGACCCCTCGTGGAGACCCCAGTGCTGGAATGCTCCGGCTTCTGCCTCCAGCACCAGATGACAGCCCTGTACGGGCAGACCGATACGGCGGGGCTGCATTGTCTTCAACCGCAGCACGGCGTGATGCCCGGCGATCTCGATTCCGCAAAACGCCACGTCAATGGCAAAGCGCATACCAATGGTGTGTACGGCGTTGATACCGGGAAACGCCATGACCCCGTCGATACCGTCACGCTTCAGCAACCCCCGGCGCCGCTGTTTGCGACTGATAGCCATTTCCAGAGGGGCCACTGCCACCCCATCAACTACTAACACGACATTGGGTCGACGCTGGCTACTTGGTGACGTTGAACTTGAAATCCACCACGTCACCGTCTTGCATCACGTAATCCTTGCCCTCCATACGGGCCTTGCCAATTTCACGCGCCTTCTGCCATGAGCCGCACTCCAGCAACAGGTCCCATTGGATGGTTTCGGACTTGATGAAACCGCGCTGGATATCGGAGTGTATTTCGCCTGCGCATTCCGGCGCCTTGGCCCCTGCCCGGAACGTCCACGCCCTGGTCTCCTTCTCCCCCGTGGTGAGGAACGTACGGCGACCCAACAGTCGGTAGGCGCTACGCATCACCCTCGGCAGTGCCCCCTCACCGAGCCCGAAACCGTCCAGCATCTCTTGGCGTTCGCCGGCATCGAGCATGGCCGCCTCGGCCTCCAACTGCACGCACATACCGAGCACTTCGGCGTGGCCGGCCATCACCTTCTGCACCGGATCCACCACTTCGGCCAATCGGTCCAGGTCAGTATCAGCCACGTTGACCACCACCAGCACCGGCTTGTTGGTGAGCAGGAAGTACTCGCGCAGATTCTCTTTGTCGTCAGCGCTGAGCCCAGCCCGGTACAGCGGCGTACCTTCAGCCAGGATGACCTGGGCCCGTTCTAAAGACTCCACGCCCGCCGCCAGGGTCTTGTCCAACTTGAGGGCCCGGGTGCGCTTGGTGACTTGCGTTTCCACGGTGGCCAGATCGGCCAGGGCCAGCTCTATTTCCACCACGGCGAGATGGTCCAGCGGGTCGAATGGACCGGGCACGTCGTCGCCTGTGGCGCCCTTTTCGAAGGCCCGCAATACGAACACAATGGCGTCCACCTCGCGGATGTTGGCCAGAAACTTGTTACCCAGGCCCTCGCCTTTGCTGGCCCCTTCCACCAATCCGCCGATGTCGACGAACTCGCTGGTGGCGTGGATGAGGGTTTTGGTGCCCGACATCTCGGCCAACAATTCCACCCGGTGATCCGGCACCCGGGCCCGGCCGATGTTGGGCTCCTTGGTGGCAAAGGGATACGGCGCCGCAAGCGCGCCTCCACCCGCCAGCGCATTGAACAACGATGACTTGCCTGCGTTTGGCAGACCCACGAATCCGAACCGCTCCATACGGCCATTGAGGCTACCGGTACCGGAACCACGGGCGGGCCTCCCGGGCGAGACCCCTCGGGCGACACCCCTCGGGCGACACCCCTCGGAATTTTGCGACCACCCCATCTCGTCGCAAAACTCGGCACCGGCGAGTGACTTTTGCTACGAGAACCCGGAAGTGACCCTCCGAATTTTGCGACCACCCCAACTCGTAGCAAAACTCCGCACCGGCGAATGAATTTTGCTACCGGTACATCCGGTCGCAAAATTCGGAGGGGGCGGGGGGCGGAAGCGGCCCTCGCCCGGGGTCCCCAAATGCCCCGCTACACTGTCGCCCCTATGTCGAAGCGTAAGCAAAAGGCGCGCCTGCGGGCTCGCAAGAAGAAGGCAAACCACGGCACCAAGCCGAATTGCGGTCGGGGCTGACCCGTTCGTCCGTAGCAGTACCCGATTCAAGACGCCGTTCGTGAGGACGGCGTCTTTTCGCGCCCGGTCACGAGGGTCGAGTGTGACAGCAGGCACCGGACGGCATAGCCTCAGGTTTGCGCAGAGGTGACCGCGTCTCTGTGAAGTCAACGGAAGGATTCACATGTCTGATCGGCTCCGTTTCGGTATTTTCTTGGCCCCTTTCCACCCCGCAGGAGAGAACCCCACGCTGCTCATCGAGGGAGATCTTGGGCTCATCGAGCATCTGGACCGCCTCGGCTATGACGAGGCCTGGATAGGCGAGCACCATTCGGCTGGTACCGAAATCATTGCATCGCCAGAGATCTTCATCGCCGCCGCCGCCCAACGCACACGACGAATCAAACTGGGTACCGGCGTGACCTCCATCAGCTATCACAATCCGTTCTGGGTGGCGGAGCGCGCAGTGCAATTGGATCACATGACACGGGGCCGCTTCATGCTCGGCATGGGACCCGGATCCCTCCCTAGCGACGCCGCCATGGTCGGCCTCGACATGCCCCGGACTCGAGAATTGTTGGAGCAAGGCGTGGGCATCGTCCACCAACTGCTCACTACCGACGAGCCCGTCACGTTCGAGAACGACCGTTGGAAACTGGTGGACGCCCGGCTCCATCTGCGGCCGTATTCGAACCCGTTGTTCGACATGGCGGTGGCTGCGGTGGCATCGCCAGCGGGGCCCAGCATTGCCGGTCAGTACGGCATGGGATTGCTGTCCATTGGCGCCACCACCGCCGCCGGTTTCGACATCCTCGGACTGCATTGGGATGTGATGGAGGAACGCGCCGCTCACTTCGGCACTGCGGTTGATCGCGACAAGTGGCGTTTGGTGGGCATGATGCACATCGCCGAAACGAAGGAGCAGGCGTACAAGGACGTTGAGCACGGTATTGAGCAATGGTTCCAGTACTTCCAGCACACCGCGGCGTTCCCTCAAATGGCCGTGGGCGACGGCACCACGGTGCGGGAGTACATCGATTTTGTGAACGAAAGTGGCCTGGGCACCATCGGCACTGCTGACGAAGCGTGCGAGCAGATCGACCGGCTGATGAAGCAGTCCAATGGTGGCTTCGGGGCGTATTTGATGTTGGCTCATGATTGGGCCAATCCGGAGCGGATGAAGCGCAGCTACGAGCTCATTGCCCGGCATGTGATGCCGCAATTCCAGGGGCAATCGTGGAGTACGCAGCAGGCCGCGGCGCGGGCGGCGGCTGCCCGGGAACACCTGTCGAAATCAAACATGGCCGCAGTGGAAGCAGCCACCGCCAAGTACGCATCCGCTTTGGCGGCCAAGGGCTGACCCACCAGGCCGGCGACGACCGGACTCCACTCGACGCTTGGCGATCGCTGAATCTGGGCCGTAACGTCCGCCCCCATGATCGATCTCGTGGCTCTTACCATTGCCGACATCCCCGACACCTGGGCGGCCCTCGGGTTCGACATTCACGACGCCTCCACCACCGTGGGGCGCACCAGGCATGACTTCGTGGGCACCGGCACCGGCAACGGCAAGGGGATCGTGGCCTGGTCCCTACAGGGGAATGGCCTGGAGGGAGTCACCAGTATCGAGGGGCTCCCTACCACCGTGGTCACGGGAGTCAACCCCCAACCACCCAAGGGGTCGGCCGAGCATGCCAACGGCATTGCCTCCATCGACCATCTCGTGCTTATGACACCCGACGTGGAGCGCACCGTGACAACCCTGGAGTCACTTGGCCTACCGTGTCGGCGGCGACGCCAGGGTGAGGCTTATGGCAAGCCCATGAGTCAGGCCTTCTTCTGGCTGGGAAACCCCGATGGCGGAGACGCCGACAAGGTGGTGCTGGAAGTGGTGGGGTCGCCCGATGTTGATCCCCACGCGGCCCAACAGCCCGCCCGCTTCTTCGGTATCGCGTACACAGTCGACAACCTCGAGGCCACCGCAGAGTTCCTTGGCGACCTGATGAAAGCACCGGTCGACGCCGTACAGGCCGGCCGAAAGATCACCACCATCTCCTCCAAGGCGGGGGCCACCGTGCCCATTGCCCTCATGACCGCCCATCTGTGAAGGACCACATGACGTCCGCCGAATCTGAACTCGTTCTGCTCGATGTCACTGAGCGCATCGCCACTGTGACCCTTAACCGCCCGCAGGCGCGCAACGCGTTGTCGGTAGCTCTGCAACGCCAACTTCGCCTGCAGATGGCCGCGGCCGAGAGCTCCGACTCCGATGTGATCATCCTCACCGGTACGGACCCAGCGTTTTGCGCGGGGCTCGACCTCAAAGAACTCGGCGGTGGAGGACGAGACGTCGGCGAAGGTCTCGGCAACGACGACGCCCCCGCTACTCCGTGGACCATCACCACCAAACCAGTGATCGGCGCCATCAACGGCGTGGCCATCACCGGCGGTTTCGAACTGGCGTTGCAGTGCGACTTCCTGGTGGCCTCGGAACGGGCGGCGTTCGGCGACACGCATACGCGGGTTGGGGTGCTGCCCGGGTGGGGATTGTCGGTGTTGCTTCCTCAGGCCATCGGTATGCGGCGGGCGGCGGAGATGAGCCTCACTGGCAACTTCATGGGTGCTGATGAGGCTCTGGCGTTCGGACTGGTGAACCGCGTGGTGACCCATGCCGACCTGATTGCCACGGCACGGGCAGTGGCGGCCGACATCGCCCGCAACAACGGTCCCGCCGTACGCACATTGCTGGCCAGCTATCGCGCCATCCACACCATGACCGTGCACGACGGCCTACTCCACGAGCGGCGCGTGAATCGCGAGTACGCATCCACCTTCACTCCGGCTGATCTGGAACGAACCCGGGACGCCATCATGGAACGCGGCCGCAAGCAGGTGGGGTAAAACGTCACCGGCAGCAACGTGCTGTCGAGTGTTTCGAGAGGAAGCCCCATGCTGAGTGCAGGTACCCCTGCCCCCGCGTTTGCGCTACCCGATCAGGACGGAACCACCGTGAGCCTTGCTGAACAGGCTGGCTCGTGGGTCCTTCTGTGGTGGTATCCGAAGGCCGGAACCCCTGGCTGAACGGTTGAAGGACAGGCGCTGCGTGACAGTGCCCAGAGCTTTGCTGACGCCAACTGCCGAGTCATCGGCGCTTCATTCGACACTCCCGCCGACAACAAGGCCTTCAGGGAGAACCAGGCACTTGAATATCCGTTGCTGTCCGACGTGGACAAGGCAGTGGGTACGGCCTATGAGGTAGTCCGCGCCGCGGATCATCCGTATGCCAACTTTCCGGAGCGTTACTCGTTTCTCATCAACCCCGAGGGCGTGATTGCTAAGGCCTATGACGTGAAGGATCCTGGTACCCATGCCGCCGAGGTACTGGCGGACCTGGCCACACTCCAGTAAGTACGCATAGCTCGATGCAAATTGCGCCCGACAATGGAGCTGAGACCCACTCTCGGGCGCGAAGTGCGCCGCCGGCCTCTCAGCGCAGTTCGGCCGACATCTCTAGCAGTGCTGGCGTCGGTCGAGCTCCGAGGTGGCTGATGACCTCGGCAGCCGCCAAGCCACCCAACTCTGCGGAACGCACCAACGAATGGCCGCGGGTGAACCCATACAGGAATCCCCCGGCGTAGGCATCACCGGCACCGGTGGTGTCCATCACATGATCCACGGGATGCGCCGCCACATCCTCGATACCATCCGCGCTTACTACCAGCGACCCTTTGGCGCCACGGGTGATGGAGGCGATTTCGCACATGGAACCCACCCGCTCCAACGCCAACTCTAGATTGTCCGTTTCGAACAGCGACAACAACTCCGCCTCGTTGCCGAACAAGATGTCCACCGATCCAGTGATGAGCTCGATCCACTCCGCCCGGAAGCGGTCAACACAGAACGGGTCTGACAGGGTCAGCGAGAACCGGCGACCCTCGCGATGGACTACTGCGATGGCCCGCTCAAGTGCTGCCCGGGCATAGATCTCGTCCCACAGGTAACCCTCCAGATAGGTGACCTGGGCGCCACCCAGCAACGACTCATCCATGTCTGGCACCCGCAATCCACGAGCGGCGCCGAGGTAGGTGCTCATGGTGCGTTCGGCATCCGGAGTGACGTTGATGAGACACCGACCGGTGGGGTCAGCGGTGTGGTCAGACTGACGGGTACTGAAGTGGACGCCCGCAGCGCGGATGTTGGCGGTGAACACATGCCCCAGTTCGTCTTCACGAACCTTGCCCACGAATCCGGTACGCGCCCCCAATAGGGCCGCCACCACGGCCGTGTTGGCCGCCGAGCCGCCACTGATCTGCAGGAGGTCATCGCCCGTGGCCTGCGCCACGTGGCACATTTCCTGGTACAACGGCACGGCCCGGGCGGCGTCCACCAGTTCCATGATGCCCTTGGACAAACCATGCGCTTCCAGGAAATCCTCGGGGACGTAGCCGAGTACGTCGACGATGGCATGGCCGATGGTGACCACGTCGAACGTGGCCTCATGGGGGACGGGACGGTTCACGTGCGGGCAGGTTAGTCGTTGCCCACCCCGGCCCCCCTGACCCCGTGGACTCGCGCTCGGGTTCCCCTCCAGCGGGGGTAGCTGCAACACTGAGCGAGTGAGCGACACCTTGAACCCATACCGGCTGCCCCGGACCATTCTGCCTAACCGCTACGACCTCACCCTGTCCCCGGACCTGGGTCAGCGCGACTTTGTAGGTCGAGCAGTAATCACCGTGGACGTTCACGAACCCACGGCGCAGATCGTATGCAACGCCGCCGATCTCGTCATCGACCGGGCATGGGTGGTGGACCCCGACGGTGTCCGTATCGACACCACAGCCATCGAGCTCGATTCCACCACCGAACGGTGCACCATCACCCTGGCCCGCACCCTGAGAATCGGCGAAGCTAAGCTCACCTACGAATTCCAGGGTGTCCTGAACGACCGACTGGTGGGGTTCTACGCCAGCACCTACGAGGCCGACGATGGCACCACCAAGGTCATTGCCACCACCCAGATGGAAGCCACCGACGCCAGACGGGCCTTTCCGTGCTGGGACGAGCCCGACTTCAAAGCGGTGTTCGGCGTGACCCTGGTGGTGGACAACGCACTCATGGCCATCTCCAACTCTCCAATCGTCGACGAGAGCACGTTGGCCTCGGGAAAACGCTCCGTGCACTTCGGCGACACCATGAAGATGTCCACGTATCTGGTGTGCTTCGTGGTGGGTGAGTTGGAAGCTACCGAGCCCATCGACGTGGACGGCGTACCGCTACGTATCATCCACCGCCCGGGCATGTCCCATCTCACACAGTTCGCCCTCGAGATCGGCGCTTTCTCATTGCGGTACTTCGCCAAGTACTACGACATTGCCTATCCGGGCGACAAGCTGGACCTGTTGGCGCTGCCCGATTTTGCGGCTGGCGCCATGGAGAACCTGGGTGCTGTCACGTTCCGAGAGATGCTCTTGTTGGTGGATCCAGCCACTGCCGCCAAGCCGGAACTGGAACGCATCGCCGATGTGGTGGCGCACGAAATCGCCCATATGTGGTTCGGCGACCTGGTCACCATGAAGTGGTGGAACGGTCTGTGGCTGAACGAGGCGTTTGCCACGTTCATGGAAATCGCCTGTGTCGACGCCTGGAAACCGGAGTGGGACCGCTGGACCAGTTTCAGCGTGTACCGCTCAGCCGCTATGGCGGTTGATGGTCTGCACAGCACCCGACCTATTGAGTTTCCTGTTGTTTCACCTACCGATGCCAATGGCATGTTCGACATCCTCACCTACGAAAAGGGCGCGGCGGTGCTACGCATGTTGGAGCAGTACCTGGGAGTGGACCGCTTCCGCGATGGTGTCCGCCATTACCTACGTGCGCATAGTTATGCCAATGCCGAAACCACGGATTTGTGGGATGCCATCGAAGAGGTCACCGGCGAGCCGGTTCGCCAGATCATGGACACGTGGATCTTCCAAGGTGGCTTTCCCCTGATCAGCGCGTCGGTCCAGGACTCGTCGATGACACTTTCCCAGTCTCGATTCTCATTCCTGGCTGATGGACCAGCCGGGTCGTGGCAAGTTCCGGTTCTGTATCGGGCCACTCCGGATGCCGAAGTAGGGCGTCTCAGCCTGGGCCCAGAGCCATCGGTGGTGGCCCTTGCCCCCGGCGCCGGTGCTCCTGTGGTGAACGCCGGAGGACACGGTTTCTACCGGGTGCGCTACGACGCCACCACCCTGGGGGCATTGCGTAAAACAGTGCATTCCCTTGTTCCCGTGGAACGCTACGGCTTGGTGTCCGATACTTGGGCGGCGGTGCTGTCCGGCGTGTCACCGGCATCGGATTTTGTGGAGTTGGCCGCAGGATTCCAGGCCGAACGTGACCCCAATGTCTGGAGTGCCTTGCTCGGTGGGTTGGGCTCGTTGGACCAAATCGCGGGCGACGAGAGCCGCCCCGGTCTTCAGTCCATGGTGAAGGTATTGTGCTCGCCGGCGTTGGCTGATCTCGGTTGGAACGCCGTCTTGGGTGAGCCTGCTTTGGCCGGGCAGGTACGTGCTCAAATCATCAGCGCGCTGGGTAACCTGGCCCGTGATCCACAAGTGATCGCCGCCGCAGAAGCATCGCTACCTGCGGTGCTCGATGGTGGCGAGTTCGATCCCGATGTGGCACCGGCCATCGTGTCCATCTGCTCGCATCAGGGAGACTCGGCGCGCTGGAATCGATACAACGAAATCCGATCCACCACCACCAACCCGCAATTGGTACAGCGCTTTCTCCATGGGCTCGGCGGATTCGAGAACCCCGACCTTCGCCCGCGCACGCTGGACTTGTTCCTCTCGGAATCGGTGCGTACCCAAGACACCGCCTTCGCCTTCGTACGCGTGTGTAGCGATCGAGTCAACGGGCCCGAATCGTGGGCATTCGTACGCGATCACTGGACCCAAATCGTGGCCAAGGTGCCGGCCAACGCCGTGGTGCGACTGGTGGAGGGCCTGGTTCAGCGCAGCGAACCGGGGGTAGGCGAGAACATTTTGGCCTTCTACGCCACCCACAGCGTTCCTCAAGGGGAGAAGCAGTTGGCCCAGCATATGGAGCGCCTCCGGGTGTACCAGGCGTTACGGGCCCGTGAGGCGGCCGGTCTGGCCGAGCTGTTCGGCGTTTGAGGGCTCAGCGCACAGCTGCCGGTGGAGTCACCGGATCTGGTTTCACCGGCTCCGACACGCTCGACAGAGCAACTACCGCCACCGGGGCGGCCACTCCCCGCACGTCCAAGTCCCCCATCCAACGGCTACGGGCCCACTCGGGAGCCGACTGAGCAACAACATCGGTGACCAGGACCTCGCCCGGCGATGCCTCGGCGCACAGCCGACTGGCCAAGTTCACCGGCATACCGATGTAGTCGTCACCGTCAAACAGAATCACCAGCCCTGATGCGATGCCAGCACGCAACGGAAGGGGGAACCCAATTTCCGACAGTCGCTGCTCGATACCCAGCACCGCTTGAACGAGGGGGGCGGTTTCCACACATACGAACCTGGCGCCGTCTCCCAGCCACTTGTCTACGCGCACCCCACAGCGGCTGCACACGTCACGCACCACCATACGGAAATCAGCCAAGGCCCCCACGGCCATGGCATCGCCACGTTGGTCCGTGTAGGCAGTGAAGCGACTGATGTCGAGAAATCCGAAGGTTCGCTCTACCCTCGTGATCGTTGGCGGAAGCGGCATGTGGGCGTCAGCGTAACCGGGGGCATCAGCCTTCGTACTTGCCGGCCCCGAGATCAGCCCTGCGCCCGATGTTCCGACGACCACACACAGTGCACGACGCAACGGGTAATCCGGCGACCCCGTCAGCTCACAACTGGTGGGGCACTCAGTTTCGAGCAACTCTCTCTTAAGCGGAGAAACGCTTTGGCCGATGGAAACCTCAAGAAAGAATCAAGTGACCTACGGGGACTGGGAACATGAGCGCCATACCGGCAAGCCAAGAAGAGTACGACGACGTAAAT
>JANYHQ010000431.1 GCA_025358985.1 Acidimicrobiales bacterium | reverse complement strand
CCGTTGCGCTATTTCGTCACGGTGTTCGGTGAACCGGGGGACCGGGTGTGGGGGTGGCGCTTTGGTGGTCACCACCTTTCGTACAGCGTCACCATTGTCGATCAGCAGGTGTCGTCATCGCCGCTGTTCTTCGGGGCCTATCCGGCCCAATCTCCCCTCCTCGGGGGACAGTGGCACCGACCACTGGCCTCGGTGCAAGAGGTGGCCCGAACGTTGTTGCACTCCCTCGATGCCGATCAACGGCGAGTGGCCATGTTGAGCGATGTGGCCCCATCGGACTTGGTGACCGCCAACCGTCAACGGGTGGAGGAGGCAGCGATGGCACTACCGCTGTGGGCGGTGTTTCGAGAGGCGTTCACAGGCCCTCGGCTGCACGCGATGCAAGCCACTCAGGAGGCGCTGGATGTGCTTCTGGGGGCGAGCGATGAATCACGGCGCGCAGTGGCGTACTCAACGACGGCGAAGGGTCTCAGCAGCTCCATGATGTCGGCCGCCAGCCGGGATCTGATGGATGAACTGGTGCGACAATACGTGGGGCGTCTTCCCGATGACGTGGCAGCGGGGTGGGACGCCAGGATTGGCACCGGTGCACCAGCGGCGTTGAGCTTTGCGTGGGCCGGCGGTACGGAGCCGGGGGAACCTCACTACTACCGGGTACAGGGCCCGAGGGTGCTGGCAGAGTACGACAACACTCAAAACGATGTGAACCACATACACGCCGTACTACGAGACCCGCTGGATGACTTCGGGGCCGACACCTTGGTCCGTCACTACCGGGAGGCTCATTGATCGGGGTTGTCTCAGGCATGCTCAGCGTACTGACGGATCGACGCCCAGGCCCGTTCCAGATGGTGACGCTCGGTGCCTTCGGCTCCGACCGACAGGCGCACCATCCACCGACCATCGAGTTTGGACGCGGTGATGTAAGTGAGCCCGGCCCGATTGACCGCCTCGGCCCAGGCCAGCGTATGGGCGTCGAGTGCGTCAGCGTCGTGAGCCAGGGACGTCGGAACATGACGTACGCATACGGTTTGTAAGGGGACTGGTGTGAGTACCTGCCAGTTCGGAGTGTCCGCCACGGTGGCGGCCAGCCACTGCGCATTGGCCATGTCGCGACGCAGGCGGGTTTGGATCGACTCCACACCATCGAGGCCCAGTTGAAACCACAGCTTCAGCGATCGGAACCGACGACCGAGTGATACGCCCCAGTCTCGGTACTGCGTCACCTGACCATCCACTGAAGACTTCAGGTAGCTGGGGTCGGTGGCCAATACAGAAACCAATTCTTCCGTGTCTCGCACATAGAACAGTGAAGTGTCGAGAACGGTTCCCATCCACTTGTGGGGGTTCCAGGTGAGTGAATCGGCGCCCTCTACGCCTTCCCACATCCACCGGCACTCGGGCAGCAACATCGCAGACCCAGCCAGTGCCGCATCCACGTGCACCCATGCCCCATGGGAGCGGGCCGCGGCCGTGAGTTCCGCAACGGGGTCGATGGCGGTGGTGGCAGTGGCGCCCACGGCGATGACCACGGCGGCTGGAGTCCGGCCTGCGTCGATGTCAGCGCGCATAGCATCATCAAGGGCATCAGCGGTCATGGCATAGGCGGGACCACGGGTAGAAACAATACGGAGATTGTGGGCGCCGTAGCCAGCCAGCAACGCCGCCTTGGGAATGGATGAGTGGGCCTGATCCGACGCGTAGATCACCAACGCAGTGGGGGAGGATTGCAGGCCACCGGTGCGTGCCGTGAACCCCGTTGCCCGCTCACGCGCACATAGCAGCGCCACCAATGTGGCCGTGGAAGCGGTGTCGTGGATGGTGCCCTTCCAGGCATCCGACAAACCAACCAGTTGGCGCATCCAATCGCACACCACTTCCTCCACCTCGGTCAACGATGGACACGATTGCCAGGAGATGCCCAGCCCGCCGAGGCCACTGGAGGCTAGGTCGCCTAGCACCGATGACAGCGTGGCATTGGAGGGGAAGAACCCCAGAAAGCCCGGATGCTGTACGTGGGTCATGCCCGGCACCACCACCCGGTCCAACTCATCCAACATCGTCTGCATGCTTACGGGTTCGGACGGCGGTGACGGTGGCAACAACGCCCGGATGGATCCAGGCCCCATGGTGGTCATCACCGGTCGCTCCTCCAGCGTGGAGCGGAAGTTGGCAATCCAGTCGACGAGTTGGTGGCCGGCGATCCGAAACTCTTCAGGCGTCATTGCGGCAATTCACGCTCAGGGACCTTCGGTGGGGGCGATCACCATCCACCCACGAGATACCAATTCATCGGCCAACACCTCGGCGGGCAACCCCTTTATGGCCTGCTCGCGCTCGCGGTGTAAACGGGCATCGGCAGCCGAGGCGTCACGGGCCACCTTCACCGCCCGCAGCGGGGCGGCCACCGGCGCTTCCCCCTTGTCAGCGGCCTCGGCGGCGTCGTTTTCGGCATTTTCCAATTGCTCGATGAGCTCCGACGCTTCACCAATAGTGAACTTGCCCGTGGCTTGGCGCTGCGTGAGCCCCAGCGCGCCGCGAGCATCACGGAAGTCCGAGTGCCCCGCCTTTTGCAACAGCGAAAGAAGGTACTGGACCTGTTTCATGGGGGCGGGGGGACCGGACTGCTTACCAAAAGCCATGCTCCGATACTGCCCCACTCACGCCAGCGCGGTGGCCAACTCCACAAATGGTCGACCCAGTGATTTGGCCACGGCCTCGTTGGTGACCACGCCGCTGACGCAGTTGAATCCGTTGGCCAAGGCCCCGTCATCGGCCGCTGCCGCCGCACCGGACCGGGCCACATCGGCGATATAGGGCAGCGTGGCGTTGGTGAGCGCATAGGTGGACGTGAAGGGCACTGCGCCCGGCATGTTGCCCACTGCGTAGTGGATGACCCCATGCAATTCGTATACCGGGTCCGTGTGCTTGGTTTCGTGGGTGGTTTCCACGCATCCGCCTTGGTCCACCGCCACGTCAACGATCACTGCCCCCGGCTTCATCGTGCGCACCATGTCCTCGCTCACCACCACCGGGGCCCGCAGCCCGGCTACCAACACTGCGCCGATCACCAGGTCAGCCTCAGCCACGGCCCGTTCCACCGACCCATGGTTCGACGCCAGGGTGAGGATGCGACCCCGGTGGATCTGATCCACGTAGCGCAGGCGGTCGAGGTTCTTGTCCATCAGCCACACCTCGGCTTCCATGCCGGCGGCAATCCAGGCGGCGTTCCAGCCCACGTTGCCTGCGCCCAGCACCACCACCCGAGCGGGGCGCACCCCTGGCGCTCCACCCATAAGCACGCCCCGTCCGCCGCGATGGCGCTCCAGGAACTGCGCTCCCATCTGGGGGGCCAAGCGCCCCGCCACCTCGCTCATGGGAGCAAGTAGGGGCAGCGCGCCGTTGGCCGTCTCCACTGTTTCGTAGGCAATGGCTGTGCACTTGGAGGCCAGTAGGGCGTCGGCCACCTTGGGGTAAGCGGCGAGGTGTAGGTACGTGAACAAGGTGAGGTCCGGACGCAGATAGCTGAACTCGGACTCCTGCGGCTCCTTCACTTTCACCACCATCTGCTGGGCCCAGGCATCGACTGCAGTCGGCACGATGGTGGCTCCACTGGCGCGATAGTCATCATCGCTGATGGCCGAGTTCTCGCCCGCTCCCGCCTGCACGAACACGCTGGCCCCCGCTCGCAGGAGCTCCCGAACCCCGTCCGGGGTCATGGAGACACGTGACTCCGAGGACTTGATCTCGGTGGGGACGCCGACGGACAGACCGGTGGTGGAAGCCATGTTTCTCACGATGCCTGAAGTCGGCCTTCGCTTTCCGGCTAATTCGGGTGCATTATTGCGCTGTGACCATCGATTCACAGGCATTTGACCCGGTTGACCGAGTAATCCTTGAAACGTTGATTGGTTCAGGCCGGATCAGCTGGCGTGAGTTGGGTGAGCATGTGCATTTGTCGGCCACCAGCGTGGCTGAACGCGTCCATCGGCTGGAGCGCGATGGGGTGATCACCGGCTATCAGGCCACGGTGGATCCGGCGTCGTTGGGACGGGGCCTGCGCGCAGTGGTGGAGTTGTCACTGCGCGCCGACATCGTGCCGGAGGACTTCGAGCGGGCGTTGGGAGCCCGGGCCGAGGTGACGTTCGCCGCCTATGTCACGGGAGCCATGGATTACGCCGTACTGGTTGATTGCGATGGCGCTCAGGGCCTCGATGCGTTCACTCGATGGTGCAAAGCGTCGGGTGCCAGCCACAGCGAGAG
>JANYHQ010000405.1 GCA_025358985.1 Acidimicrobiales bacterium | reverse complement strand
CCGCAGGGGCCGCCGCACGGGCCGCGCTCGCACCAACTGTCACCCAACTCCAAACCTCCGCCGCCGACCTCTACACCCGCATGATCAACCTCACCAGCGTCGCATGACCACCACCAACCCGATCCCCGTACACGTCGAAGTCACCGGCCGTCGCTGGGTCGGCTCCGCACCAGCTCTTCTTCTTGGGTGGGCGAAGGATGGGCGTGGCCGTGTCCGGTTCCCGAACGGCAACACCATGCACGTCAACCCGACCCGCATCACCACCATCGAGGAAACGGGCATGAGCACCCGATACGTGACCGATAAGGATCTTGACAGATGGGCAGGACAAGCACAGGACCCGAACCCCACGGATTACCCCTCGACCATCGCCGCGATGGCGATCGAACTCCGCGAACGCCGCGCTGCCGAACATCTCACCACATACCGCCTCGCCTCCGGTGAAGACTTCGGGGACGCCGGATGGTGGAACACCCCCGACCTGTTTGACGACGCCGATTGGGAAGAACGCACCGAAGTGATCCACGAAACGTGGGGGCTGCTCGCACGCGAATCAATCTGGTACGGCACGGACAGCGACGAGGACGACGAGGAGGGCGACGAAGCATGAGCACCTACCGTGTAACAGACGAGACCCTTGACGTATGGGCACGACAGGCACTCATAGCGTTCATTCCCCATATCGATCGCGTCATCGCCGCAATGGTGACCGAACTCCGCGAACGCCGCGCCGCCGAACGAACCCACACCCCGACCGACTGGGACTACGAATCACACTGCGTTCATCCCGGATGCCACCTACCGGCCACACACCGGATACTGGTCGGCATGGTTGAGGACGCGCCAATGGGCGACAACACACCGCTATACGAAATGGTGTGCTGCGCCCACTCGACCACCGTGCAGGAGGGGCCATGACTGACGACGATGCCCACCTACTCAAAGCATGGCGTCAGATCGCCGACAACAACTCCGGCAACCCAACGATCACCATGCCCCGCACAATACTCGCCGAACTCCTCGACCTCATCCAAAGGAACATCCCTGATGGGTCGTAGCCGCATCCTAAAATCCGAGTTCTTCCGGTCCCGTTCCCTCGCCCGATGCTCAATCCCAGCGCGATTGACATTCGTCGGGATGTGGACCGAAGCCGACGACGCCGGCCGTGGCATCGCGGACGTCCGCGTGTTGAAAGGGTCCGTGTGGCCGCTCGATGACGAGGTGACGCCTGCCGCGATCACCGACCACCTCACCGAGCTCGTCAACACAGGCCACATCCGGTTGTACACCGCCGACGGCGACCCGTACTACGAGGTGTGCGCCTGGGCGAAACACCAGGCCGCCGCCTACCGACGGGGCGAACCAAAACACCCACCACCACAACCTGCACAACCCTGCACTTCTTTGCACGCGTCCGAGTGCAAAGAAGTGCTTAGTTTGAAAGAGTTTAGTTTGAAAGAGCTGCAGCAGCAGCCCAACCCGAACCCGCCCGCCGTGCAAACCACCAACACACCACCCACACCAGCCGCTGCTGCTGCTGCTGCGATGTTCGACCAAGCAATCAACCACGCCATCAACATCCGACGCACCCAAGCCGGCCCAATCACACACCCAACCCGCTGGGAAACCGCCGCACTCACCGGCATCATCAACGACCACAGCGAACACATCCGCCATCTACTCAACCAAGGCGAAACCCCCGAACACGCCGCCAAACACGCCCTCGCAGCGATCACAGCAACCACCCCGAAACCGCCCACATCCCGGCCCCGCACCAACTGGGACGACGCCGAAACATACGGGTACACCATCGCCCAAGGCGAACTCGAACGCGGAGACCCCCACGACCCCGACGACCTCGTCAACCTCTGCGGCGTCCGCGAACCAGCATGGATCCAACACGCCCTCACCACCTACACCCAAACCCACGGCCGAGGAACACACGCATGACCCCAGACCAAGCCACCATCACCGCCGGCCGCATGTTCCAAATCTGGCCTGACCACACCATCGAGTTCGAAACATGGGAAACCCTGTTCACCCCGTTCGATCATGACCGTGCGCACCGCGCGATCGACAAACTCCGAGGAACCACATCAATCACACCAACCATCGCGCACATGCTCGCCACCATCAACGGGATACTCCCAACCCGCACACAACACCCACCCGTTGAGCACATCTCCCACACCGAATACCTCACCCGGTTACGGGCCCGAGCCGACAACGGCGACCCAAACGCCATCGACCAGGTCGCCGTGTTCGACCGCCTCGAACAGAACCGCACCAACGCCGCACAACGACGCACCACCCGAAAGATCACAACATGACCGACCCAACCGCCACCAACGTCATCACCGCACTCGCCGCAGTCCAAGCCGAAATAGGTGGCATCAGCAAAAAGAAAGGCGGCGAAGGCAGCATCAGCTACGCATACCGTGGCATCGACGCAATCGCCGCCGCAGCCCAACCCCTACTCGGCCGGGCCGGCATCGTGATCTCACCCACCGACGCCACCATCACCAACGTCGAGCAACTCACCGTAAACGGCAAACCCTGGACCGACACACTCGTCACCGTCAACTGGACGATCTACGGGCCCGGAGGTGTCACCGATCACATCAACGCCGTCACCCAAGGCCTCGGCCGAGACAACAGCGACAAAGGATACAACAAAGCCTGCACCCAAGCCTTCAAAAACGTTCTCCTCCGAATCCTCTGCATCGGCGACCCCAACGACGACGCCGACGCCCCACAACACCAAAACAACCACACCGACTGGCAACCCGACACCGAACCCAACCCATCCCACACCGAAGCCATCACCATGCTCAACGCCATCAAACAACTCAACCCCACCAACCTGACCGCATTCAAAACATGGGCAACCGACCGAGGCCACCGCATCACCGAAACCACACTCACCAACGACCCCGAACTCCGCACCGACGTCGCCCACCAACTCACCGAACTCAACACCCCCAACACCAACAACCCGGCCACATGACCCACCTCACCAGAGCCCGCCAACAAGCAGCCCTACAACTCTTCCAAAACTTCCTCACCAACATGGCCCACGCCCTCGCCCACGTCGACAACGAACTCCACAACACCAACCCCTGGCCATCATCAACCACCGGAAACGGACACATCAGCAGTGGAGGTAGCCCATCATCACCCGTCGAACGGATCGTCATCGACTCACAACACCGGCTACGAAACGACCAACAAGAACTATGGGACGACTACAACGCCATCATGTCGATCTGCACCAACGGCTCACAGACAGCCAACAGAGCTACCCGCGAAAGAGTCCCAGTAACCGAAGGCCGATGCACATTCGGCACCACCTCCAGCGGCTGGGAAGGCTGGACCCACTGGCGCAACACCGAACCCCGCCACGACCCCGACGGCAACCAATACTGGCACAACACCGAATGCCAAAAATGGCCGGCCACCAACCCCATCATCCCCAACATGTGCGACGACTGCCTCACCCGCATGAACAAATGGCGCGACACCGTCGGCCTCGAGCGTGTCACCCGCAACGCCGACGCACGCACCTACAAACGTGGCTCTAGAGGCCGGTTCTCAAGCGCGTCGTAACACCCCACCGTGACGCACGGTGCCACCTGCAGTGATGCTTGCATTCCACGATCACATCAGCTACGTTGTCGGTAACTGGTGAAGCGTGCGCCCCACGAGTGGCCCCACACCAACAATCACAACCAAACGCTCAGCTCACGCTCGGCACCGCCAACCTGGCGGCCGAA
>JANYHQ010000400.1 GCA_025358985.1 Acidimicrobiales bacterium | reverse complement strand
CATGGCGTACTTCAGCGGATGTACTCCGGTGCGATCCTCGATGCCCTTCTCGTCATACAAGGCGTAATCGCTGACCCCGCGCTTGTTGTACAACACCCGGATAGACCCTTCGCCTGGCCCTGCCGCATCTTGTACCAGTTGGTATGCGTCGCGATCACCCGTGACCACGATGATGTCGTCGCCCCGATCGCGTCCCTGGGTGGCCAGCGTGGCCAACACGTCATCGGCTTCGAAGCCGATGATCTCGAACATGGCGATGTCGAGGATCTGAACCACTTGGCGAACGATGCCCAACTGCTGGCGCAAGATGTCTGGGGTCTCGGCCCGTCCCCCTTTGTAATCGTTGACGAGGGCGTGACGGAAGCTGGGCTCGGGCCGGTCGAAGGCGCAGGCGATGAGGTCGGGCTGGTGCTCGTTGAGCATGTATTGGAGCATCGAGGTGAACCCAAACACGGCGTTGGTGACTTGTCCCGATGCTGTGGCCATGTCGGCCGGCAGCGCAAAGAATGCCCGGTACGCCAGCGAGTTACCGTCGAGAAGCATCACCTTGGCCATCGCCAATGACACTACGTCTCGTGGGCCCACTCGATTTGCTCACCGATGGCTACTCGTTCTGCAGAATGGCCTCGGCCACCGCCCGCATACTGGTGCGAGAGTCCATGGCCAGGCGTTGGATATGACGAAACGCTTCAGGCTCGCTGAACCCTGTACCCATCAATCGTGACTTGGCTCGGTCGATGGCCTTACGGCCCGCCAACTGGTCCCCCAACGTGTCGGCCTCGGTGGCCAGAGCCACCAGTTCCCGGTGGCGTCCCACGGCCACTTCGATGGCGGCCACCAACTCGTGTTTCTGAAACGGCTTCACCAGATAGGCCATGACGCCTGCATCACGCGCCGTTTCGATGAGCTCACGTTGACTGAACGCAGTGAGCACCACCACTGCAGCCAGTCGGTCGGTGGTGATAGCCCTGGCTGCGCTGAGCCCGTCCAGGCCGGGCATCTTGACGTCCATGACCACCAGGTCAGGACGCAACTCACGAACCATGGCCTCCACCTCGTCACCTCGACCGGTTTCACCCACCACGAGGTACCCCTCCTCGGCCAGCATCTCGGCCAGATCGAGGCGGATGATGGCCTCGTCCTCGGCCAGGAACACCCGGGTGGTCATGTCTGGTCTTTGGACGTTGTCGACAACTCGTCGAGGAGGGAGTCCTGGCGCCGAGCCAACTCCACCACCAAGGCCCGCAGGCGTATCTGCTCTTTATCCAGCGCATCAGCAGGCCCCTGGGCCTGGCGGTAGTCGTGAGCATCCATGGGCGAGTCCGACACCAGCGATCGGATACGGGCGTCTTCGGCCTCGTCGTTGAGCGTGCTGGACTGCTCGCCTACTACTCGCAATTCCTCACGAACCCTGGTGAGCTGCAGGGACACGTCGGCCAATCGCCGCTTTACCAACCAACGCATGGGTGCCAGTGTACGGCGAGGCCGAGCGGGTCCGAGCGGGCGAACCCGTCGCAAAATTGACCCGCCGGCGGCGAATTTTGCTACGAGATGGGGCGGTCGCAAAATTCAGAAGTGGCCCAGGCGAACCCGTCGCAAAATTCAACAGCCCACGACAAATTTTGCTACCAGATGGAGCACAAGGCCAACGCGAAAGTCCGATTTCCGCCAGCCTGATGCCCGCACGCCTGCCACGATGAGCGGTGTGGACGCCCGTATGGAACCTTCCCCGCTGGTCCCGCTCGACGACGAGCGTTGCTACCGGGCCGTGCTGGGGCGTGACCGCCGCTTCGATGGCTGGTTCGTGACGGCCGTACGCACTACCCGTATCTATTGTCGACCAAGTTGCCCCACGCCCGTCCTGCCAAAGCGGATCAACGTGGACTTCTACCAAACGGCGGCGGCCGCCCAGCAGGCCGGGTTCCGGGCATGCAAGCGCTGCCGCCCCGACGCCACCCCCGGATCCCCCGCCTGGAATCCGCGTGCTGATCTCGTAGGGCGTGCGTTGCGCCAGATCGCTGACGGGACAGTTGATCGTGAAGGGGTTGCCGGCCTGGCCCGTTGTCTGTCAGTCAGTGAGCGGCATCTCCATCGCGTACTGATGGAGCAAGTGGGTGCCGGACCCATCGCCTTGGCCCGCGCCCAACGGGCGCAAACGGCAAGATTGTTGGTGGAAACCACCGATTTGCCCCTCGGTCAGGTGGCATTTGCGGCAGGGTTCGCCAGTATCCGCCAGTTCAACGACACTGTGCGTGAAGTGTTCGATTCGTCGCCCACACTGATGCGTACATCGGTGTCTGCCCGTCAACGCCGGTCTCTTCCCCTAGGTCTGCCGGGGGCGATCACGGTGCGGCTTGCCATGCGCCAGCCATTCGATGCCGGTTCCCTGCTGGCGTTCCTGGCACAGCGCTCCATACCCGGAGTGGATGAGATTGACCACACCACATACCGACGCAGCATCACCCTGCCCCACGGCCCGGCGGTGATGGAACTCACCCCCAGTAACGATTATGTGAGCGCCACCTACCACCTCAGTGACGTTGCCGACTTGGCCACCGCCATCGCCAGGTCCCGTCGCTTGCTCGACCTTGATGCCGATCCCGTGGCCATCGATTCGATGCTGTCTGGCGACCCGGCGCTGGCCCCGTGCGTGGCCAGGGTCCCCGGTCGAAGGTCTCCGGGTGCGGTGGACGCTCACGAATTGGCGGTACGAGCGGTACTCGGCCAACAGGTGACGGTGGCGGCGGCGCGTACCCTCGCCAGTCGCCTGGCGGCCCGACACGGGCAGGCGTTGGCAACGCCCATCGGGACTGTGACAATGACGTTTCCGTCGTCAGCCGTGTTGGCCGCCATCGACCCGGCCACTATCGGCATCCCCATGGCCAGGGCGAAGGCACTAGTGGGTTTGTGTGCAGCATTGGCTGATGCCAGCGTGTCACTGGAGCCAGGTGCTGACCGGGTGGAGGCAGCCCGATCACTGGAGGCATTGCCCGGCATCGGACCATGGACGGCAAGCTATGTATGCATGCGAGCATTGTCGGATCCCGACGCGTTCTTGCCAACGGACATTGCGGTACGCAAAGGGGCCGGGCTGCTCGGTATGAAGTCCGACATTGCATCACTCACTGCGCAGGCCAGTACTTGGGCGCCTTGGCGTTCGTACGCCGTGCACCATCTCTGGGCGGCGTGCACGCTCCCAAGAAAGGAATCATTGCAATGAACACTGCACAACAACCGGATCTCTGGATGACGGAGATGAGCTCACCTGTAGGCGTGCTGCGACTGGTGGCGTCGGCATCGGGGCTGCGCCACGTGTACTGGCCGAACGACCGGGGCACGCTGACATCGACACGTCGAGTGAACCCACAGGAACATCCAATTCTGCTCGAAGCAGTCGAGCAACTCGACGAGTACTTCGCAGGCACCCTCCGCCAGTTCCACCTGCCACTGGATTTGCGCGGTACGGAGTTCCAGGTCCTGGCGTGGAACGCACTGGCCACCATCCCCTATGGGCACACGGCCACCTATTCCACGCAGGCCGTGCGCATCGGTCGGCCCACGGCGGTGCGGGCCATCGGTGCGGCCAACGGGAAGAATCCGGTGAGCATCGTATTGCCATGCCATCGAGTGATCGGCGCCGATGGGTCGCTCACCGGATTCGCCGGTGGTTTACCCGCCAAACGCCAGCTACTCGATCATGAACAATTGCATGCCGGATTGACGTTGTTCCCGGCGTCCCCAGTTACGTGAGTTGACGCCACCGCCACGCGGTGTCGGCGATCAATGGTGCTCCCGGATCCACACGGCATCCGTCTCCTACGGTGGCCACCATGTTGGGTGGAGCGGTCTGTGGTTCCACACACAGCGCATGGGCGGGCTCGGTATACATGACAACGTATGGACACGGATGATCCACATCAATGGCCAATGCACCAGGCCACCGCAGCGTGATGCCCTTGAGTCCGATGAAACAGTCATCCCACGGACCCGCTGGCACCGCCACCAGTTCACCCAACGCAATACCGTCATCATCCTTTGCGTACTTACGAACCCCGTCCATGTCCACATCGAGAATCAGCGGCGCACCAGTACCGATGTCGCGCAAGAACCAGGGATGCCACCCAGCGGACGCCGGCATCGAAATCTCCGATGCGTGGATCTGGATCTGCTGTACCAATGCCGCCTCAACCAGCTCGATACGCTGGCGAACTTGACCAGGGAACGGCCATGGATCCACCAGGTCCAAACTCAGCTCCACCGACGTGGAGTCGGCGTTGATCACCTCCCATCCCGGGCCGTAGGCGGTGCCGTGAATGGCGTGTGGGGGAAAATTGATGGGTAGTTGGTAATCCGTACCGTCCCAGGTGAACTGTCCACGTCGGATACGTCCCGCCCACGGCGCCATCACAAAACTGCCCCAGCCGAACACATCATCGGGACCACCGCGTGCCACCAGCAACTGATGACCAAACACCGTGAGCGACGACAGCCGAGCACCCCGCTTCACGTCGATGGTGCAGGTGGCTT
>JANYHQ010000364.1 GCA_025358985.1 Acidimicrobiales bacterium | reverse complement strand
CCTGGTACGAGCAGGCCGAGATCGACACCAAGAAGTTCAGCTCCACGTTTTCGATGGTGCCGGACCATTACCAGCGGTTCTTCACGTGTGTAGGCACCTGGACGTTGACCGCCGATGGTACGTACACCCAACGAGTCATCGAAGGTGAACTGAAGGTGAACTCGCCGGTTCCCTTCGTTGGGGGACAGGTGGAACGCGCAATAGTAAGTGGACTGAAGACCCGGTTGTCGGGCGAACCACAGGTGTATACCAACTGGAGTCGCGAGTGAGCCTGATCAGCCAGCTTCGAGGTC
Source organism: Acidimicrobiales bacterium (assembly GCA_025358985.1). Classification (GTDB taxonomy): domain Bacteria; phylum Actinomycetota; class Acidimicrobiia; order Acidimicrobiales; family JANYDT01; genus JANYHQ01. The sequence goes on along the minus strand of JANYHQ010000364.1, from coordinate 4,058 downwards.
GGCCGCCATCGACAGCCAACGCTCCTCGGTGTCGGCCAACTGGGCAGCCACATCACCGAGTTGGTCGCCCAGGCGAGCCATTGCCACATGGTCGTGTCCCACCGACACCAACTCTGCTTCCAACGATGTCTTGCGACGACCCAACTTCACCAGGTCCTTCTCTGCCTCGCGTAACGCAAAGCCGAGTGTGCTCTTGGACTTGCGCTTCGGATCACCTGGGTCCGCAGTACTGGTCAGCGTGACTGCGGTTGGCACCGGAATGGGTGCTGACGTTCGCGCGCCCCGTTTGGCGTCACGCTGGCGGCGCCACCCCTGATAGCCACCCTGCACCACACGCGCCGTGGCGTCTTCCACCAACACCACGTCCTCCACGGTGCGATCGAGGAAGGCCCGATCGTGGCTCACCACCACCAGGGTGCCGGGCCATGTTTCGAAGAACTCCTCCAAGGTGCGCAATGTGTCCAGATCCAAATCATTGGTGGGCTCATCGAGCAGCAGCACATTTGGTCGCTCGGCCAACACCAGCAACAACTGCAGTCGGCGGCGCTCGCCTCCCGACAACGTCCCCACTGGCGCCCACTGGGCATCGGCGTCGAACCAGAACTCCTCCATGAGACGCTTGTCCTCCGGCGAACCCACCGCGCGGGTGGGGCCGGCCACCGCCTCGCGCACCCGCTGGGTGAGATCCAACGAACGGCCCAACTGGTCGTAGTACCCAACCCGTACGGTGGGACCGGTGTCCACCACGCCTTCGGTGGGTATGAGCCGCCCAGCCAGGATTTCCAACAACGTGGACTTACCCGCCCCGTTGGCACCCACGATGCCGTAGCGCTCGCCCGGAGCCAACAGCCAGTCCACACCACGAAAAAGCCAATCGCCACCGGCAAAGCGATGACCTACGCCTCGTAACTCCACCACCTTGTTACCCAAACGCGGCGCCAACTTGGCGTCGTAGGCATTGCGGTAGCTGCCCTGGGCGCCCGCACTGGGCCCCTGACCTTCTCCGGAACGACTGGTGGCGGCGCCCAGCCCCAGACCTGCGGTGCGGGCCTGGGCCTCCGCTCTCCCGTCCACTGTGGCCGTCGCTGTTCGTAAGTGTGCTTTTGATTTGCTGGTACGCGCTGGGGCCCCACGTAGCAACCACGCCAATTCCCGACGGGCCAGATTGCGACGGGTGGACTCGGCTGCCGCGGCGCGCTCTTCGCGTGCATCGCGCCCGGTGAGATAGGCGTGATAGCCACCCTCGTGTATGTAGCCACGACCACGGTCGAGTTCTAGAACGCGCGTACACACCCGGTCGAGCAGGTGACGATCGTGGGTGACCAGGATGAGGCCCCCCTTCTGTTGGGCCAGACGCTCCTCCAACCACTCGATGCCATCGAGATCGAGGTGATTGGTGGGCTCGTCAAGGATGAGCAGATCGGCGTCATGGTCACCCGGCACGGCTACCAACGCCCGGGCCAAAGCCACCCTTTTGCCCTGACCTCCGGACAATTCGGCAATGGGGGTACTGGAGAGGCGACCCATGCCCAATCGGTCGAGCACCGCGGCGGCCTCCCACGAACCATCGAGTGCTCCGAGTACCGTGCCGGCGCCGAGATCAGGGAGTTGATCAAGTACCCCCACGCGTAGGCCCTTGGAGCGCCGGACGGTGCCATCCTCAGCCTCGGTGGTGCCGGCCAGCACTCGCAGCAACGTGGATTTGCCGGTGCCGTTGATGCCGACCACTCCCCACCGCTCGCCGCTCGAAATGGTGACGGACAGGTCTTCGAACAACGGACGATCCGGTCGACGAACCGACACCGCGGCAGCATCAACGAGGATCATGGACGTCTCTCGTCACGATCGAGTGCCATCTGATGGAACCGTTCGCGGGGCACGGAGATGAACAACCCTTCGGCTTCGGCGGTGAGTATCCACTGCCCGCCATGTTCAACGTAGGAACGGCCGGTGGTGAAGATCTTGCGGCCCTCCACCCCCACGATCTCGCCTTCCCAGCGGATGGGAACGCGAAGTGGCGTGGGGGACCGGTAGTTGACCGTGAGACGGGCGGTCATGCCGGCGCTGCCACTGAGCGACTGCGTCATACCCAAGAGCTCGTCAAAGGTGGCGGCAATCCACCCACCATGGACACATCCTGGCGGTCCTTCGTAGGCCCCACCAAACGTGGCCTCGCCCAACACCTTGTTGCCCTCGAGGCGTAATACCAACGGTGGTGCTGTGGGGTTGGCCAGGCCCAGCACAGGACTGTGGTCGAAGACTTCCGACATACTGGCCATGGCTTCGAAGTTATGCGCGCTGATTTCACCGCCAGCGTTGGCTGACTCTGCGTAACCCTCGAATGACGAGCGGTGTCCGAACGCGTCAAATTTTGTATTCAGCGCGCTTATGGTATCCACAGCGTGGATTAACGTGGTGTCATCAGCCTCGGTATTCATGAGCGCGTCGATGAGGTGTCGAAGCTGGCGGGTGAGCTCGTGGCGGGCGGCGCGACTCGCCTCGATTATTGGCTCGTTGCTCATACGATGTCGATCATCAACGGGGCATGGTCGGACGGCAATTTTCCCTTTCGGGCGTTGCGGTCCACGATGGACCAGGTGAGACGATCAATGACAGGGGCGGTGGCCAGTACCAGATCGATACGCATCCCCCGGTGCATATGGAAGTCTCCCGCACGGTAGTCCCAGTATGTGTACAGATGATCTTGGGGATAGAGGTGTCGAAAGGCGTCGGTAAACCCCCACTGCTCGAGTTCCGCCAGCTTGGCCCGCTCTTCGGGCGTGACGTGCGTGGACCCGGTGAACTTGGCCGGGTCCCACACATCGCGATCCTCGGGTGCGATGTTGAAATCGCCCATGACCACCACCGGGCGCGCGGGGTGAGTAGTGCGGCTGAGTTGCTCGCGTAAGCGGTCCAGCCATACCAACTTGGCGCCGTAGTGCGGATCGTCTACCGAGCGGCCGTTGGGTACATACACGCTCGACACTTCGACGCCGCCACACGTGGCCGTGATGAGCCGGGCCTCCGCCAGCACCCCGGCGACATAGTCATCGATGGGGGCGCCTACCTCCAGACCCTCCATGAACCCGTAGCGCACGGCCTCGATGCCCACTTTGGAGAGGATGGCCACACCGTTCCATTGGCCCTGTCCGAAGTGGACCGATTCGTAGCCGAGTGCTTGGAACGCCATGGCCGGGAATGCGGCGTCGCTTAGCTTTGTCTCCTGGAGACACAGCACATCGGGTTGGAGGTTGGCGAGCCACTCCTCCACCCGGGGCATCCGGGCCTTCAACGAATTGACGTTCCAAGTGACGAGGCGCACGACATTTGAGGTTAGGCGGTCACAGTTGCGTCGAGTGGAGCCAGGATTGCGCTATGCGCAACGTCCGCTCCACTCGATGAGGCTGGTGGAGGATCGGGCTGACCTACTTGGCCCGCTTGGCCGGTACTGTTTTCTTGCTGACAGCCTTTTTGATCACAAGTTTTTTGACCACTGGGAGCTGCTTGGTCACTGCCTTCTTGGCTGGCGCAGTCTTCTTGGCCACCACTTTCTTCACTGGAAGGGACTTTTTCACGGGAGAGGCAACCTTCTTGGCTGCCACTTTTTTGACTGCAACTTTCGCCGGATTGACCTTCTTGGCCACCACTTTTTTGGCCACCACTTTGTTGGGTGCCACTTTTGTCGGGGTGACCTTCTTGGCCACCACAGCTTTCTTGGCCACGACAACTTTTTTGGCCACGACGGCCTTTTTGGCCGCAGCCTTCTTCAATGGGGCCTTGGCTACCGGCGCCGCGGGGGTGCGGCTACGACCACGACGGGGCTTGGGTAGCTCAGGGGTGCGGATGTGGTCGAGGTCGAGATCGAGCACCGGCGTTGCCGCCGAGTCGAGCATGACTGCTCCCGGGGTACCGATGAGCGCCAGTTCGATGCCGCGACGCGGAGCATCGAAGGACTTCACCACCCAACGTCGGATTTCTCCCTTGCGCACCACTTCCTTGGCGGAACGAGGCATGGGGTCAGCCAAACCGGAGAACGGCACATAACAGCGTGCTCCCCC
>JANYHQ010000358.1 GCA_025358985.1 Acidimicrobiales bacterium | reverse complement strand
ACCTCGATGACCTGGTGGCTGTGGCGGCGTAGGAACCGGGCCAGGCCCATTCCGTAGCTGCCCGTGCCCTCAACTCCGAAGGCGCGTACGCGCCCGAGATTCTCGGCCCACGCAAGCATTGCCGTGTAGCCCTCGGTGGTCGCACGGACCTCGAGATCGTCGCGGCGTCGGCCGAGCCCGTCGCAGGCGAAAGCGACGTGGTTGTTTTTGTGGGTGTCGACACCGATCACGATGTCGTCAGGCGCGATGCTGTCCATGCTTGTCTTCCTCTCAACGGGTGGGACGGGCACTCGCCGGCCGTTCGGGAGGACAGGACTGTGATGGGACCCTGGTTCGATCAGGCTTCTATTAGGTCACTTCCCGTTCGGCCAGCGAGATCAAACACCGATACTCCGGGACGGTCGACATGTCAACGGAAGGACACCACGGTCGGTCTTTTAGAGGGTCAGACCGCCCAGAGCATCGGCGCAAGCGATCCTCTCAAGAGAAGTTCGCTAGCACATGGATACTCACAGTCTTTGAGGTCGCGGATGGCGAGTTCGGTGCCTTTCGGGAAGTACTGGCGGAGGAGCCCGTTGGTGTTCTCGTTCGTGCCGCGTTGCCATGGGCTTCGTGGATCGCAGAAGTAGATCTCGATCACCGCTATCTCGGCGGTGGCGAGGAAGCGGGCGAGTCCTGCGCGGCGAGAACGAACAGGCCGGGCGCGGTGAGGCCGCCATGGTCGGCTGCGACCTCGTCCTCGACGTGGATCGGAAGCGGCCCACCGCCCGGCGAAACCCACCATCTCGTCACGATCGAGGACGGCAGCCGGCTGGTCATGTGCTCGCCAGGGATTATGTCCTCGAAGTAGATCACTTGCTCACCCCAGAACGACGACGCTGATGACAGATACTCACTGGCGACACGATCGGCAGATCACGTCAGGCCGACCACTCGGGAACGTCCCGACGCGGACCGTGGCCGCAGCTACCGGGTCGACTCGTCAGTTGACGCGCTCGGCCGGAACGAGCATGACGCTCGACGTGGCCCGCGCTATCAGTCGACCATCGCTATCCATCAGCCTACCAATCTCGAACCTCGAACATAGAGACCTCCCGGAACGCCATCGCCACCTCTCGTGCCGTCAACAGGAGCGGCGATGCTTACCCGCAACGACCCTCGACACCCCGCACCCCAAAGCGGTCCACTCACCGGCGAAAGGTGGTTTCATCACTGGCGAGAAAGTAGTTCCATCCAACCAGCGAACTCACCCAAACGGTCCGATACCGCTGGCGGGCGACATGTCGTAGGCGCCACACGGGTCGGGCCCCGAAAGGCCCGGCCGGTGTTCACCCTCGGCCGCGAAACATGTGATTCAGGGCGTGAACTTGCTCACCCGTGTGGACCAGTTTCCCAGTGCTGTCCGCTTGCCGGTGCCACTTGTCGAACCGGCACAGGTCCCGAGGAGGTTGTCGCCCGATCCGCCGGTGAAGAACGGCCCACCCCACTGGGCATAGGTGCATGCCGAGGCGACGTACTCGCTTGCGAGCCAGATGGAGTTACCGTCAACCGCAGCCGCGCCGTAGTCACCGAAGCGGGTACGGGGCGGGTTACCGACAAGTGCTTTGTACGACGTGAAGCCGTCGAAGGGCGCTGCTCCCTCAGCTCCCGGCACGACATCCCACGCGCTCACACCCACTTTGGCATCGATCGACGCGTACCCGGCGCTGGGGTTCAAGTTGTCGCCGGTCACGCTGAAGCCCATGACGCCTCGTCCGCTCTCGGTGACGGCGATCGCCGGGTAGGTGATGTCATAGCCGGCTGCTCCGAGATAGCCCTGATTTGCTACTTTCCCGGAGCTCGGGTTGATGACGTACCAGCCGATGCCGGCGCGTTGTGCTGCGCCGTCGGGGTTCAGTGCGGTGTCCAACGCCCCCCACAATTTCCCGTTGGCATACGTGACCTGCTGCATGCGCGTGTCGTTGGCGTCCATCGTGGCGATGGTCTCGTTGTGTGCAGGTTGGCCGCCGAACAGCAGTCGCCAACAACCCGTGCCGGCGATAGTCGCAGTCGTGGTGTCGTTGATGCAGTGCCCCAGGGGGGCATCGACGGTGGCTGGTGTACCGGAGCCAGGCTGATGCTGTTTGGGAGCGATCGCGTAAGTGTTGACTGGCACCACCTTGGTGCTGAGGGTCAGTGCAGGCAAGGTCGAGTTGAGCGATGACGTGTTCTTCAGGGACCACACGATCAACTGGTTCGATATGTAGTTCCCGCCGGAGCCGGCCACCGGGTGGGTGGCTTCGTCGGCGGCATTGGAGCTGAGGAAGAACTCGGTGCCACCGTCGTCAGTGTTGTACTGCGTGCCAGGAGATTGGGCCGGCCACACGGTGAAGCCGGGCTGTGTCGGGCCGGCGTCGCTCGGAAGGTTCACCATGCCAGAGGTGTCGAGATGCACGACGTTGACGTTCGCAGCACCAGCGGCGAGCTGTGCCTTGGAGAAGGCGTAGATCTGCGCTCCGGCAAATCCGTTCGCCAGCCAGGGGTAAGCGTTGGTGGTGATGTACACGCCGTTGGCATCAGCACCGATGTGCGGGTAGTCACCCAGGTACGGGCCGGGGTTGGCCCCGCCGGTGTTGGTGCCGTCTCCGGTGACATCGAGCTTGTAGATGTTCCAGGGCCCCGTCGGATTCGCACTCTGGCTCACCGCCAAATCGAGGTGATTCTGCAAAGTGAGTTGACCGTTGGGTCGAGACTCGAGTGTCAGCACGACCAGGTAGAACCGCTGTGTGGCGACGTCGAAGATGCAGGTCGGGTCCGTGATGCTCTGCGCCCGGACCCCCGTTACACGGTTGATCGCCGGTGCGTAGCCGTAGAACGAGTTGAGGTCCACGGCGTGGTTGATGTTTCGTGGGAACCCCGAGACGATGTTGCTCGCAGTGTTGTCTGGGAGGACTGAATGACCGGCCGAATCGAACACGTTCAGCACGTCGTTCGTGGCCTCCAACACGAAGCCATTTCCTGCGCACATGGCCTGGTCAGGTGGCTCGACGGTGAACTGGTTTCCGCCTCGTGCATAGCGCTGCTGATATAGGTTCAAGCCCTCGAAGCTGATCTCCGGCGCGGCGTTGGCTTTCGCCTTCTTACCGCTGGACACGGAAGGCCCGCTGCCAGCGCCGCGCGACAAGCTTCGGTCGGTGATGACACCCTGGTAGGCGCCGGGCAACTTTTCTCCATCGGCCTCCCCGACGAATTCCGCGTCCGAAACGGCCGTTCCGACGTCGAACGCCCCTGTCGTCGGCGATGCGGTTCCGGCCAATTGCACCGTGACCGCCGAAGCTGCCAGCGCTGGCGACGTGTGCGACACGACCAGTCCACCCCCAGCCAATGCGAGCGCTGCCATGACTCCAAGTGACTTCCTCATGGGTCCCCTCTCCAATGAAGTGCGGTAACCACTGGGTACCGGCCGCTGACGCGACCGCCGCAGCCTGCCACAGACGGCGTGCGGGAGCCTTGGAAAGTGATGTCGACGGCCAGGTCGGCTGCCCCCGGGGATGCCGGGCTTCGCAGCCGGTTCCGGTGATCGGCCGCCAATGCGCTCACCCACGGTTCGGCGCTACGGTTCAGCAATGCGGACGAGACGCGTCATCGCAATCGCTTCGTTGGTCAGCCTCAGTAGCGCCATCCACCTGTCGCTGGCCGAGGCAGCGGTCGATGTCCGGTTGCGCACCTGCGCCGAGTTGAACCGCCGCTATCATGACGGGGTCGGCCGAGCGGGCGCCATCGACACGGTAGCTGCCGGTAGTCGTCCAGACAAGGCGTTCCACATCAGCACTGCTCTCTACAACGCTTCACGAACACTCGACACCGACCATGACGGCATCGCATGCGAACGAGTCGTTCCAATCCGCTCGATCCCGTCGAAGACGGGGACCGGCGAGTCGACGCCCTCCACGTCGCCCAGCGGGGGGGCTGGCGCGGTGCTCCCGACCGGTTCTGGGGAAACCACCGGACCGACGACCCCACCGACCACTGGCCCGAACAACAAGCCGAGCACTGTCACGACGCAGGCGAGTACGACTTTGCCGCCGACGCCGCACCCGGCTATTCCTGCGCGTTCATCAACGAATCCGCCGCCGCCGTCGAGCGACCTTCGTGTCATCTCTTCGACGCTGCCCACCGCACCACCACACGCCGCCGAGCCCGCCACCACAGCGGTCTGCAACCCCCGGTTCGCCATTGCCTGCACGAAGGCGTAAGCCGCGCCTCGAAGCGGACCAGCTGCAGTTCAGACGACCGTGTAACCCCGCAGGACGTCCTGATCGAGCACCTCGCCGAGGCCAGGCACCCGCGGGATGAGACCCTTTGTCGTTCGGGGGGTCCATCTCGGCGGCTCCTACGAGAACTCGAAGACGGACCACCACCGACGTCGGCCGATACGTGCAGGTTGGCCAGCACGCCGATCCGTTGGTCCACCTTTGCGGTGTGAACCACCGGTTGTGCATGTAGGCTGGCCATGATATGTGTACATAGCATGCCTACGGCAAGCACGAAATCGGAGTGGATAGGGCGAACGCATCGGCATCGACGCCGACAGCAGTTCGATGGTACGCATGAGCTATCGGGGTCTGGGGTGGCTAGGGACAAAGGGGCAGCTGTGCCGGATCTACTTTGGAACAGCATCCGATGAAGTACGGCGTGGTGGCTTCGTGCGGCAAAACCGTCAGTACTGCTCGTTTTGTTGTTGACGATCTCGTCGAGAAGAGTCCTCACGGGTGAAATCTACGTGGCCGGCCTCGCCGGGGTGCAGAAAGTCCAGACCCAGGGTGACGGGCTGGTGATCGAAATGC